>JBHIXQ010000374.1:0-3681 GCA_041984705.1 Leptonemataceae bacterium
CCAAGCCCATGCCCAGGATCCCCCAGACCACCGTCATGATGGCGAACTGGCGGACGACCCTATAGTTGTAAGCGGTCGGACTGATTACAGTGCTCATTCTAAGGTTCCACGGTTTTGGTATTCTTGTTGGTTGGGACTTGGCGAGTGTACACAAATAAACGGTTGTAATGTGTACCGTTTTTCGCCTTTTTCTGATCGATCGGTCGGATATTCGCTTTCGCAACCGAGAATTTCGCACCAGGCTGACTGAAGAATTGAGATACCTGATCTAGAGCTCTCTTTGAGGGGTTCCGAGTCAACTCTGGCTCAGTGATTACCCGATGGGATGACTGCATTTGCGGCTAAGTGATTTTTGGAAGCGATGGCTGCCATTCAGTCATCGCTCTTTTTGTTTCGAGCCCGAACCGCTATACGCTCAGTAGAGTCCGATCCTGGCTTTTCCTTCTGGAATTGGCTGCGTTATTCTTTAAATTCGAAGGGAAGAAAGAAAACCCTGTATTTGATCTTTCCTTCGTGTTTGGTGCGAGAGAATATGAATTTTAAGATAGAGAATTTCTCATATCCGGAGGAGGGCTCCACTTCGTAGTCCCAGAGAAATCCATAAAGACTACCCCATTCGCGAAAACCATTCTGGGCTCCTTTGTAGCGATCGTAATATAACAGTCCTCCCATAAGAACGCTGCGAAAATGCTCCTGCATAGCATCATCGCGACTTCTGTACCACAGTAATCCCAGGCCCAGTCCTTCCGAAACTTTCTCTGGAGTGGAATGGGACCAGCCCAGCAGAGGGGGAATCCATACATCCAGAGAATCTTTCTCTTGATCCATGTAATACAGAGGAAGAAAGCTATGATGCCAGCCGTCCGAGCTATTTGCCATGACGAAGGTCACAAAGTTCGCATTCCAGTAATCTGAGTTCCTATCGTTTCTATATCCACCCAGGCCTCGCCATAGCAGACCGGCCTGGGAATAGTCCCTGCGATTTTCGTAGTACATGGAATTCAGCAGGAAACTGGTTTCGCCAAAATCCTGCCCGGAGGATTCACTCTGCCATTCGGATTCAAATAGCAACGGAGAAATGGCAAAGTATCTGCGGTAGCCGTGGTTGTCTTTCTCTACGTAAACGGGGCCGTGGAGTCCGGTGTAGCCATCGCTGTCCCAGTGATTGAATGTTAATAAGGGGATGAAATGCGAGGAAGTAGAATACGGATTCTTTTCATACCAGTAGATAGGTAGAAAACTGTTATGAAAGCTATCTGAATCGCTGGCCAGAACAAAGGATAACAGATTGAAATTCCAGTCGGATTGCGAGGAGCTATTGTCCGATTCATAGCCCATAAGGATGCGATACAGTAGTCCAAAGCTGGACTGCCTGGAATCGCTTTCGTAATACATACTCTGCAACAAAAAGGATACCGAACGGCGCTGACCTGAACTGGACTGGCTCCATTCGTTTTCGTAGATCAATGGTATGTACTGTCGGCTGTAGGCAGGGGAGCTTGTGTAATAGAGAATCCCATAAAAACCGGTGTAGGTGTCGCCTTCCCACCAGTTAAATACCAGAGGCAACACATGAAAGCTGGAATCCTCACTCCCCGAATATTCATAGTTGGAATAGTAGAAAATTCCGGCCAGAAGATCCAGAGAAGTATCTGTGCTATCGTAATAATAAAGCGGGCCCCAGTGCGTTCGGCTATCGGTGGGGCCGAATCCAAAGTATAGCGGAAACAGCACCAGGTGATCATTCTCTTCGTAAAAAAAGATCGGAATGAAATTCGCATCTGCGGACGTGCTCTCACCACTCTCCCAGCTAATCAGCCAGAGCAGCCTGTGATCCGTGGTCCCACCATCGGAGTCATTCCAGTAAACCGGTGAAACAAAGCTACTGCTTCCGCCGCCATGATCTGAGTAATAATAGAGCGGGAATACAGCGTGGTAATCCTGTCCGTAGAAGACGATGGGAAAGAATCGAGCACTCTGAGTGACTGTGGATTCGTCTTCCTGGACCGTGCTGTTTCTGTGCATCAAAAGCAGAAGGTTCTGGGTCTTTTGATTGCCTTCTACGCCAGAGTAATAGAGCGGAATGGGAAGAAAGCTCCAGCTTTCATTGTACTTTCTGTATTTCAGACTGGAAGAGAGATACAGCGGCGAATAGAAGGAATCTGTTTCCCGTTCCAGCTTGCCAGTGTCCTCTGCATAGCTACGGGATTCGCTGGAATAGGAGATGGGAGTAATACTGAATTCAGAATAGCTCTTACCATCTTCGTATTTCTCCCTCTTGCTGTAATATACCGGCAATAATCGGCTACCAGCTTCATCCGGCGAATCGTAGGAGTTGTAAAAGGGCCATACGATGCTGGTTTCTGTTCGTTTCGCCAGACGATCTTCTTCTTCAAGGTAAAGAAAGAGGCCGTAGGAATGAAGACTGTAATCTGGTGTTTCCTGTGTGGCATATACGGGAATAAAAAGAGGGAATAAAACGAAATAGTGTTCCGGCTCCTCATCGTAGCTCATGTAGGCTCCGGGAATTACCGTGACCTGGTCTGCGGAGGCATCGTCCCAGCTAAGCCAGAACAGAGGAAGGGCCCTGGCATGGTGCCGGGTATCGGCTGTTTCTCGTGCGAATAATCCAAATAGTACACTCCAGCCAGAGAATCGAATGGAGTTTTCCCGGTTAATAGATGTATCTTTCTTTATCGCGACCCCGGTCTCCTCCGGGGTTAACTCTGGTTGTTCCTTCCCTATCTCATCTGGATCGAATGTATCTACAGAAAGGATCTGGGACCCATCAGGAATATCCTGCACCGTTTCCGGAGTTCGCACACGTGTGTCCTGGGTTTCCTGGAGCGGGATTCGAGCAGAATAGCTGAACAGATTGTAGAACCAGCCAACGTCTGTATCCAGTACAGACACTGCCTTTGTTTCTCCGGTGACTGTATTTACGCGAACATCCAGACTTTCTTCTGAAAGAGAGATACCGCCCAGGTTTACATGGTAATTCTTAACAGGATCCTCATAGTTGAAGTATAGCGGGATCATCACGTTTCCGCTGGATGCAGATTCGGATTCGTTTAACCAGGAATAGTATATGAGAAACCAGAGATACTCGGTGTCCTGGTCCTTGCGAAAGTAATGGATCGGGCCAAAGTTTAGCTCTCGTTCCGGGCTGCGATCTTCAAAGTAGAAAGGCACAATATGGGTGTAGCCCTGTTCACCTTTCTTCCAGAAGTAAAGGGGAGCGAAGAAGAAATCCTGCATCTCATCGTTTCGTTCGTTCCAGTTCGCCAGAAGCGCAATATTGTAATGATCCTCTCTGGCGATGCCCGTAGATTCAGAGACTATGTCATGGGAATGGTAATACGGAGGAAGAAACCTTAGATATCCGTCTTCGCTATCTCTGGTATAGAAGAAAGTTAGATAATTTCTCTTTGTGGTGGAGCCGTCCGTGCGATATGCATAGAGCACAGGCAGTAGCGGGAAGAAGATGCTCTTTTCTGATCTGGTTGAATCGTAATAGTGCAGCGGCCCCCAGCTATTGAAGGAATCAGGACTACTGTTCTGGAAATAGAGAGGAACCAGATACGCATAAGATTCGTTACCGGTGGTAGGGTTGGCAAACCCCTGGTAATCGAGAGGCAGAAAGAAAAACCGATCCATTGAATCGCCGGTTTCTTTCCAGTC
>JBHIXQ010000375.1:0-3680 GCA_041984705.1 Leptonemataceae bacterium
AGGCAGCCGAGGCCATTTTCGAAAAATCCAGATATCCGGTTTATTCAGAGAAGCGAAACTATGAGCAGGTAGATAGATACGCTGCGCGGGGAGCTTTTCTAACCGAACTTCATCCGAATCGCCCCTATCTAATTCTTGAGCTGGAAACCTACCGGGGATGCACCAGAGATGTTTTTTGCAGTTTCTGCACAGAGGCATTCTATGGAAAACCCGAGTTTCGGTCTCTGGACGGAATCCTGGAGGAAGTCTCCGAACTGTACGCGATGGGCAACCGCTACTTTCGCCTGGGAAGACAGGCAGATCTAATGACCTATCTACCGGACATGAATGACTTTCAGAATTCCTTTCCCAGACCCATACCGGACAGCCTGGAGCAGCTCTATGGAGGCATTCGAGCGGCCGCGCCGGATCTAAAACTGCTCCATCTGGATAATATCAATCCAGGTTTGATCTCTACATTTCCAGAGGAGTCCCGCAAGATTATTGAAATCATCTGCAAATACAACACCGCCGGCGATACAGCCGCCATGGGCATGGAAAGCGCCGATCCAGAAGTCATCAAAAAGAACGACCTTAAAGCCAGCCCGGAAGAAATCAAAAGGGCCATTGAGATTGTAAACGAATTCGGCGCAAAACGCGAACAGGGACTGCCGCGTCTGCTTCCGGGACTCAATCTGCTCCATGGACTGGCCGGAGAGTCAGAGAAGACTTTCGAGTACAACTATAAATTCCTGAAAGACATTCTGGATTCAGGGCTGCTTCTGCGAAGAATCAATATTCGCCAGACTGTTACCTACAGAAATACCAGGCTGGATCGCATGCAACGGACCGGCGAAAGCAAACGTCCTGGTAGATCCGAGCGCATCCATCAAAGATTCATCTATTATCGGGACAAGATTCGAAAAGAGATCGATCATGCATTCCTGTTAAAGAATTTCCCGGTGGGCACACTGCTCCATGAAGTGATTCTGGAATCCACCAATGAAGGTTACTATCTGGGCCGGCCGCTGGGTTCCTATCCAGTCACTGTAAAGATACCTCTGGATGACCGTCAGGCAGCCACCTACTTCGAGAGCAAAACCCCCATGACCTGCTTTGTCACCGGTGCAGAGGAAAGATCCATTCGCGGACTTTCCTTTCCTCTGAAAGTCTCCAGAATGGGTTCCATCGCATTTTCGCAAATCCCCGGAATTGGACGAAAAGCCTCGTCCCGTCTTTTCGCAGACCTGGGCTTTAGAAAAGGGAAATCGGAAAGCGAAATTCAAAACTGGCTTACCGAGCAGGGAGCCCGGCTGGTACCGGCGGATTCAGAAATACCGGCTACTACAGTATCTGTCTGAGTTCTAACGCTTCAGGAAAACGAACATTGGCGGATTTCTGAGAGGCATGTAGCCAAGGAACTTGATCGTACTCCAATCCAGAATACCTGCAAAAAAAATCGGCCATGGACTCTCAGTTCTTTGCTCAGGTTTCCCGCAAAACCTGCTTAATGGCTCCAATCACTTCTAAAAGCCCCTCCGGAGCCTCGGTTCGTTCCCGAAAATGTTGCTCCGCCTTAAGGCAGTCAGAGAGTATTCGCGGAAGTTCAGGGCTGAAACGTCCTTCATCCTGATACAACCAGTGCAGAATCTCCGGGTAGAGTCCCCGTCGAAGCAGAATCCGGACTGTAAAAAAAGGCCCCAGAGCAGAAAAGCTGGCGGCCCAGGAAATACTACCCTCCCGGGGTTCTGAATCCTCAGCACTGGCCAGTTGATCCTTTTCGAATTTTTTCCAGATGGCGGAATCCTCTGCCCGCCTATCTCGTGGAGGTTCTGGAAAGTCTCGGTCCCCGGGCACACTCTGCAATGAATCTGCTGGTGGAGCAGAGGACTCGCCGTCCAGCTCCGACCTTTCCAGCCTCTTCAGGATTCGCCTTTCCAGCACATCGTGAAACTGGCTGGTTCCAAACATTTCGAACTGATCCATTTTCGCCTGCATCTGACGAACGGCCAGATAGAATCGAATAAGTTTACCATCATTGGTACCTTCCAGAACTGTAACGTGGTCCATGAAATAATCGCCAAATTGATCTACAGCTTCATCCAGGCTGGCATTCAGGTTCAGAATTCCATTGACCTGACGCCGAATTCTATCCTCCAGAATGCCAAGCAACTCCTCGCCAGCCACCAGATATCCTTCGGTTTTTCGCGAAATCTCATAGGACACAGACTCCAGGCGAATGCGCATCATGCGAAAACAATGCACTTCAAAATTAAGTATCTGTTTCGCCCGATGGGCCGTACATCCAAAGGTTCGGGCCAGTTCCGATTCATCCGGAACCCCCTGAAAGACTGCTTCCCCTACGTTTCTGGTGTATTCAAGGTTGATTCTGGAGACTTCTCGTACCGGCTTTACGGATTGCCGAAACTCATTGAATTCAGTGACGGATTGCCCGTCCAGTTCCGGCAGGGGAACATCCACTATACAATTTAAATATTCATCCATAAACAGACGCTGTTTTGCTTTCTATTCCGGTGGCAATTTGGCCTGAAGCGCCCCAGAATCAGATAGAAAAACGGAAAGGTACTTCCCACTAACTTCGCTTCAGTTCCAGTCCCACAGGACAGTGGTCACTTCCCATGACATCCATACGGTTGAAAGCATTTTGAACCAGGGGCATGGTTTCTTCGGTAACAAAGAAATAATCGATTCTCCAGCCGACGTTTCGATCTCTGGCGCGGGTAATCTGATCCCAGTAAGTGTATTGCCCGGGCTCCTGATTGAACCTTCGAAATATATCGACGTACCCCATATCTACGATTCGATCCAGAAACTCTCGTTCCTCTGGCAGGAACCCCGAGGTTGTCTGATTCTCTTTTGGCCGGGCCAGATCGATTTCTTTATGAGCTGTATTGTAATCCCCGCAAATGATGAGAGGTCTTCCCTGCTTTCGAGTTTCTTCCCAGATATTCAGACAATGGTCGTAGAACTCCAGTTTGTATTTCACCCTTTCAGGTCCACGGCCTCCATTCGGGAAATACACATTCCAGAGCACAAATTCATCCAGTTCTGTTATAATTACTCGGCCTTCTTCGTTGAAGTTCCTGGAAGGGTCATCTTCAGGAAATCCAGAATAGGATTTTCGCACCGGAAGCGAAGAAAAGGTGGCCACTCCGCTATAGCCCTTCTTCTCAGCAATGTGCCAGTGGGATTCATAGGGCTTTAGATCCAGGATAGGTCGGCATTTCTTTTCAGATTCTAGCTGCTCGATGGTGGCTCTGGTTTCCTGCAGACAGAAAATGTCCGGGGCTTCCTCTTTCACCCAGTCAAAGAAGCCTTTCTTAATGTTTGCCCGAATACCGTTCACGTTCCAGGAATAGATGCGAACACTATCTCTTCTGGGTATGTGAATTTCCAGTGAAGTCTCTGGTTGTACCGGAGTTGGCGATTCCTGCGTGGCTTTCTTTGTGGGTTTCGCTGCAGACTTCTTAGAAGGTAACTTTTTAGTCGTAGACTTCTTAGCAGTTGACTTTTTGGCCCCTGACTTCTTTGCCGTGGATTTCTCTTCCCGGGATTTTTTGACCGCAGACTTTTTTGAGGAGCTTGCCGAATCCTTTTTTGCAGCTTTCTTTTTCGCTGAAGAATTCTTTTTCGCAGGTTTGGACGATTTACTGATAGCCATGAACGCATTCCGGTACCGG
>JBHIXQ010000376.1:0-3676 GCA_041984705.1 Leptonemataceae bacterium
GACAGGTAGAGCTAGATGACAGGCGCAAGCCCACGGAAAGCGATTCAGATCTGGAATATGTATTTCAGTCTCAACTGGAAAACGAATCCAGAATGGACTGGGCCGATTTTCTTTCTCCTCATCGCTTGCTACGTGCCGGAGATCAAACCCTGGAGCTTCTGAACTTTGATCTGGAATCCCGCTCCGTGGAAACCATAGATTCTATAGCACTGGATGCCGATGCGGGAGATTATTCCTTCCAGATTTCGCGGACGCATCTATTTGTACTGAGATATAACTCTGAAAAAATCATTCAATATGATCTAGGAAACGATCGCTTTGAGCTGGTTGCATCTTATTCACATGCTGCCAGAAATTCCAGATATCGGTTAATGGGTGTGCACGATGGTCATCTGTATGCATCTGCCGGCCCCAGACTCGAAATATTTCCTATAGGAGCTCCGGCAGAAGTTCCGCTCTCCCATGTAATCTTCAAGCTTCCGGATGAATCGGTGTACTTCATTGCCGGTTACAAGAACATCCTCTACGCGGGCAGCAATGATGTTACCATGATCGATGTGAAGGATCCTGCCAAACCTCGAGTACTGTCGCGTTTATTGCCCTTTTCCAGTTCTGTACCCCATGAAGTTCAGTTCTGGGATCATTTCATGCTGGCGGACTATCTCTACGATATCACTGATCCGGCGTCGCCGAAGCAAATTGACTATATCTGTCGCGATCATGCTCCACTTCGTATATTTTCTTCCCGGAAGGCCGGCGCTGAACTGGAGCAAATTCCAGGATTGTTTGCCTGTGGTGACGACGAGGGTATGCTAAGGCAGATTGTTCAAAAGAAGGGTGAATTCTCTGATGTACAGGTCTGGCGAAATGTAATGGATGAGCAGAGGGAATTTCCCAAACGAAGCGTTTATCCCATGTGCAGCATGATTTGCGAAGATCACCTGGTGGCGGTGAACCGGGATGAGATCTTCTTCTTCAAAAGCTTTCCTGTAGAAACCAGCAAGGTCATAGATGCTCAAAGTAATCTGGAAGCCGCCGTCAGGGAACTGATCCATGAATTCGAATCTTCCGAAGTAAATTCGAAAGCAAAGCCAGGGGGCATACGTATTATTCTGGAATCCTACGGAGCGGAGTTACGACTATTACCGGAGGTAAGCATCCCTTCTGCCCCGACCATCACTCCATTAATCCAAAAGCATTTGTTCTACTCCAGAGACATTCCGGATTTTGAAGACGGTAACGTTCATGTGGACGATGAGAAGCTGGTAGATTTCTGTCTTTCCCTGCCCGAACTGCAGCAATGGACTGGGGCCAGGTTCTTTATCAGTGTGAGCCGTCGACCGTACGGTCAGGTCCAGCTCAATGATCCCTGCTACCGGGAAGCGAAAGGTAGTGGAAATTCATGGAATCCTGCCAGAACCAGGCCTTCCGAGGTAGAGTTGCCAGAAAGCCCGGAAGATATTCTCAAAACAAAGAATGCTAACCTGTGGAAAACCCTGCGCGAAAGTGCTGCTTCAGATGATTCTGTGCTTCAGGAATTGCTGGACATTTCTCTTCAGGAATCTCCGGAGGAGGATGAGGAAGTGAACATTGCCTTTGCTGCTGTTCGAGCTATCTCTCGCATTCCGGATCCAGTGCTTGTTAGAAACATTTTTCTGGCCGGGATAACCGGAAATTTAGAAGATATAAAGGCCTCAAAACTCAGAGTAGCAGCCCCGGACGCTTTCCGGGATGTGAGGAAGGAGAAGATCAGCGCAGACTATCTGTACATTCTTCTCACGCGTCTGTGGGATTCGCCGGATATCAAGTTTGATCCGGCGATTCTGAATGCCGTGCTTGCAAACATTGGCGGTGAAATGGCGGCGGTTCTGGCGTTTCGTCTGGAGCAATGGGAAAATGAGGATTTGCGCGAAACTGTAAAGGAAGTTCTGGAGAATCCTTACTTTCACTACTATTCATTTCGCGGAGAAGATGGTGCCGGAGGCTGGAAAGGCCCGGACCTCTCATTACTTCCGGCATCGGTGCTGGAGCCCCATAGAGAGTTGCTCCGCAAGCGCTTGGAGGAGGTGCAGAATGCAGGTGCCGACATAGATACTCTGATCGCTTTCTGGCACATGCTCACTGTTCTCGGCGAGCCTCCCGGACTTGAGGAACTCGCAAAAAAGAACCTTCGCGCCAAGGACTATCTGGAAGGTTCTTCCTTCAATTTCGACGATAATGATGAGCCGGAGAGTCCGGATGCTTTCTCCGTAAGCCTGGAGACCAGATTACGCGTTAAGGAGATGCACAATCGCCTGCAGAAAATTCAAGGAGGCGAAAATATACCTCTATACAGCGAAGATTGGGAACCAGAGCCTTTTCGCCGATCATGGACCAGACTATGGTCTGCACTTCTGGATCACGGTGAGAAGGTAACCGGAGATAGGGTAGAATATCGAGAAAAAATCCTGAACGTTCTGGAAAAGAATCTTGCACGCGAAGAGAAGCAATTCGCCGGAGATCTGACCATGTCACTGAGGTTTCTGGATTATGTGCTAACCCGAATTATTGAAGATCCCTCTATTGCCGAGGCATCCAGCAGACTGTTTAACGCACTGGATGAACAGAAACACAGACTTCCGGAAAATGAGAACTTTCGATCTTTGAAGCAAAAGGGGCTGCTTTCAATATTGCAGTCTGCATGGAACGATGTAAAAGAAAAGAACTTCAATGAAGCACACAGGAAATGCGATGCGATACTCTCCATGGATTCGTCCATGGGACAGGCCTATTTTTTAAAGGGAAGGCTGATCTGGCTCGAGCAGGGCATTCCGGCATACCTGGTGCAGGCTGAGGATTTCTACAGGAAAGCCACAGGGGATCGAGCCGGTCTCGCCCGCCTCTATAATATGACAGGCTGTGCCTACGATGAACTAAAGGATCGCAGGAAAGCAATTAGCTATTTTGAAAAGGCTGCGGCGGAGGTCCCGGAGGAAGCCATGTATATTGCCAATATCGCAGAGTGCTATTACAAACTCAAGGACTCGGAAAAGGCTCTGCAGTATGCCAGGCAGGCTCAGAAGAAAGGTGCCAATTCTGAAATCGTTCAGGAGATTCTTGCCAATTCAGGCGTAAACAGCGGTACCGCAAAATAGAAAGTCTGAGAGGACGGGGCCAGTTAACAGGTTTGCGCTATCTACAGAATATCTACATCCGGTCGAATCTTTCTAAACTCTGAAGCCTCATCATCGGCAAGTGCACCATGGGCTCGAATCTTATAAAGAAAGGGCAGGTCCTTTAGAGCCAAAAGGCCCGTAATGGTAGGATTGCCAAATATTACCAGTTCTTCCAGATTCAGACAGCCGGCCAGGGGTGCAATGTCCGTAATCTCATTCTGTTGAATGAAGAGTTCCTGAAGTTCGGTGAGTGCTTCCAGGGGTTTGATGTCCCTGATTTCATTTTCGATGAGCTCCAGGCGGCGAAGGCCTTTCAGCGAAGATAAGCATTGAATTCCCGTTAACTGATTGTGACTCAAGTCCAGGTTGCGTAGAGTCGGAATCTCTGGTAATTCTAGTTCCCCCTTGATGCCATTTTGGGACAAATCCAGCTTTGCCAGATAGGGTATATCCTGGAGCGGAGAAAAGTCCTGAATCTCATTTTCTTCCAGATTAAGGCTGCGAAGGGCCGTCAGTCCACT
>JBHIXQ010000377.1:0-3674 GCA_041984705.1 Leptonemataceae bacterium
GTAAAGGCTGGAATATTTACAATCTGGCTACTGAGTATAAGATTTGGGATGGATACCGTAACAAGTCAGTTTATGTAAACACCATGCTTGAGCTCAAAGAAGAGATCAGCAAATTTATCAAAGAGGAATACCATGAAGAAAGTTAAGTTCAAGTGTGACGGTTGTACCAGAATCCTGGGAAATGCCATCGATATGGCGCGAAAAGGGCAGGCAGCCTTGAGGTAGAATTCTGCCCGCACCCCGGTCTGGCAGATTCTTGTTCAGGATCCTGTTAAGGCGGAACTGGATTACGCGAATTACAGTCTGAGGCTGTTTTTTTCGCGGCCAGCTCTGCTTTCGCTGAAAGTCCTTGAACGGAGCAGGGCTGTATCCAAATACAGGTATGCTGGAAAAATCGTATACCCTTCCCTGTGGACAGACCATTGCCAATCGGCTGGTTAAAGCATCCATGACCGAGCGCGTGGCCGGCGCAAATCACAACCCAAATCGCTTTCATTTTAAGCTCTACGAAACCTGGGCCCGGGGTGGCGCCGGTCTGCTTCTTTCAGGAAATATCATGGTGGATCGCAAATCCATGGAGTCCGCCGGAAACGTAGTTCTGGAAGATGATCGAGCCATGGACCAATTCCAGGAGTGGACTCGTATCGCACAATCCGGCGGTTCCCATTTCTGGGCACAGATCAATCATTCCGGACGCCAGACTTCCAGGCTGGTGAATATGAGGCCGGTTTCTGCTTCCAGCGTACAGCTACACGAAAAAGGACTGTATGGTAAGCCCAGACCCCTCACAGAGAAAGGCATCCAGGAGATGATTCAAAAATATAGAACCACTGCCAGACTCTGTATCCAGGCAGGCTTCCAGGGTGTGCAGATTCATGCCGCCCATGGATATCTGCTCAGTCAATTTCTGTCTCCTATTACGAATCAAAGACAGGATGACTGGGGTGGCTCCCTGGAAAATCGAGCCAGACTGCTTCTGGAAATTGTAAGGGCTGTGCGAAGCGAAATACGCTCCGAAAATGCGTTGTCGGTTAAGCTAAACTCGGCGGATTTCCAGAAAGGCGGATTCGATCAGGATGAATCGGAGCAGGTGGCTGGCATGCTCCAAAAAGAAGGCATCGACTTGCTTGAGATTTCTGGCGGGAACTATGAAAGCCCATCCTTTCTATTAAACGACCAGCAGGGAGTGCGGGAAAGTACCAAGAAACGAGAAGCCTACTTCCTGGATTTTGCCCGTCGTCTTCGCACCAGTATTAAAACGCCACTTATGATCACTGGAGGATTTCGCAGTCGTTCTTTCTGCGAAGAAGCCCTGGAAAGTGGCGACACGGACTTTATTGGAATTGCCCGTCCATTTTTGATTTCAGAGTCTTTTGCATCCGACTTTCTGTCCGGAAAAATAGATCAGGTCCAGCTACCACATCTAAAGCCTTCGCCGGCTTTTGGACTCATGAGCGAAGGTGGATGGTATGCCTACCAGATTTCCAGGCGTCTTTCGAGAGGAAAAGCGCCCAAATTGAACCTGGGGGCCTTTCATGCTGTAAGTCACATCCTGTGGCATGAAACGAAGAAATCCATGGCCCATCGATTCCTCGGGTAATCGTATTTTGCGGAGCCATCTACGTGATCCGCGCAAACGTTCAAAAATCTGTTTTCGCCCCGGCTGGATTATGAGTGAATCAAGAGCAAGTTTTCAGCCGGCGAAGACGCGGGACAATCTCTGCTCGGTTCCTGGGAAATACGAACCAGTGCCATCGGGAAGTTTGTAACTATTCTCCATTCAGAGTGAGGGTTACTGTTCTGGGTCCGCCATGGTTTCTGTGTTCGCACAGATAGATTCCCTGCCAGGTTCCCAGTACGAGTTTTCCCTTTCGTAGAGGAATGGTAAGATCCGATCCAATCAGCACTGTTTTTATATGAGCTGGCATATCATCCGGCCCTTCCAGGGTATGTTCGTAATGTGGGGCATTTTCCGGAGCCAGAACAGAGAAGTGTCTTTCCAGATCGCCGCGAACATCTGGATCGGCATTTTCATTTATGGTTAGAGAGGCGCTGGTATGGTGAATGAATAGATGGCACAGGCCAATGTTCAAAGGGCCGTCGCCCTGTAGCTGGTTCATTCCTCTCTGGATCTCTGAAGTAATAATGTGAAACCCACGGCTCCGGGCTTTCAATTGAAGATCTGTTTGCAACCACATAGTACTAATAAGTAAATCCCGAGCTTCCCTGTAAAGCTCAGGTTCGCATCCACTTTGAGCTATCAGGGACTCGAATCCGTCCGGAAGCCACCCGGGACGGCGGGCGCAAAGGCCATAGAAGGATCAAGAATCCAGGAAAAATTCAGGGAAGATTCAGAGACAAATTGAAGCAGAAGTCCTGGTAGTGATACCAGGACAACTAGAAGCTAAAATCCCGAAAGCCAGCCTTTTTCTGCGAAAAAATTCGCTGAATCCGCAGTCAGAAAAACACTTAGGTGTTGACCTAAGTATTCTATAGTGCTGAAATTGGCTATGGCCGCGGCACCGAATGTGGATCTGCTTTTCAAGGCTCTGGGAGATAGAACCCGGCGCCTGGTGGTAGAAAACCTTTCCCGGGGACCAGCCACGGTGTCGGAGCTGGCCATGCCATTTGATCTGGCTTTGCCATCCTTCATGCAGCATATGAAAATGCTGGAGGAAGCTGGCCTGGTGAAATCAACAAAGGAAGGTCGGGTTCGCATCTATCGGCTGAATCGTGCTGGATTTAAACCTGTACAGTCCTGGCTTTCTTCCCAGGAAAGGATGTGGGAGAAGAGACTGAATCAACTGGATAGTTATTTATTGGAGGAAATGGAATGAAAGCGGAAGAATTTGATAGCGAAAGGGATCTGGTACTGGAACGAGAAATAAATGTTCCTGTGGAAAAAGTCTGGGCTGCCTGGACCGAACCGAAGCATTTATTGAAATGGTTCGTTCCCAGTCCCTGGTCTCTTGCGGATTGCGAAGTTGATCTAAGACCCGGTGGCATCTTTCGCACCGTGATGCGCTCTCCGGAAGGGGAGGAGTTTCCCAACAACGGCTGCTACCTGGAAGTAATCCCCAATCAAAGTCTGGTATTTACAGATGCGCTGGAGCCAGGGTTTCGGCCAGGTCTGGAGCCCTTTATGACGGCTCGATTGACTCTCAAGGCTACAAAGAATGGAACTCTCTATCGTGCGGTGGCCATGCATTCTGGCCCTGAAAATGCGAAAAAGCATGCAGATATGGGATTTGCGGATGGGTGGGGCAAGGCTCTGGATCAGCTCATAGAATTGATGAGCTAGGCCGGAGCATTCTCCAGGGACAGAAAATAAATTGGATGGCTTCCGCTCAACCCTTTGAGAGAAGCCTGTCTACGCAGGAGCGGCTCACCAGTAGCTTTTTGATACCGGGAAAGCCGAGGATCTCCTCTGAAAATGCAATTTGATGGCTTCGGGCCAGACTCTGAATCCTGGCTGCCTTGTTCACGGTGCTTCCAAAATAGTCCAGGCGATCGTTCAAATTCACCAGAATAGCCGGACCGGAATGAATTCCAATCTTCAAGTTAACGCGATGGTCGTCATCTTTCTGGCTATTGTAATTTTCGAATTCATCCATGGCTTCAAAAATCGAACGAAAGGCAGTTTCGCTTTCTATGAAGGAGGCCATGACTGCATC
>JBHIXQ010000378.1:0-3673 GCA_041984705.1 Leptonemataceae bacterium
GTATAATTGTTATAACTGGAGCCAAAAATAAAAGTCCGGTTGCATCCAGCTGAACCCACGGGATAGATTTCCGCTTTATAATCGTCTACAGCTTGCTGAGTTATTACCGCACAATCACCGTCCACACCAGCCAGAAGCGACAAATTAAGGAGAGTCTCAGTATCTTCCGTGGACGGGGCCATAAAAGGAGAGCAACTGACCAGATAGAGACCCAGCACAGGAGCAAACCACTTTCTCAAAGACTTGTTCTCTACGCCCCCTATCCGCTCCATTCCTGTACCCTGCATTGCTCTTTATTCATGTAACCTTTCGCCATCAGAATCTCCTTTCCCACTGGATTCGCAAATAGGTACCGCGATGCACTTCTTTAGTTGTAAACAATCCGCCCAGAAATATAGGAAAGATCTGCGCGCGAAGAGCACTTTGAATATCTGCATCATCGTTTTCGTTATAGAGCTTTTGAGTCTTTAGCAATACGGTAGAACCATAGCCGCCAACATGAAGCGAAAAGTCCGATGGCAATTCAAACTTAAAGCCAATCTGTCCACGGCCGCCCGTGCCTTCAAAGTCAATGGTGGATGCTCCGGTACGACCGCGGGCCCCATATAGCAAAGAAAAGCCCACGGGGATATAGGAGAAATGATGGGTTCCCTTCATGGACAGGTAAGCACCTTCCCATTCCACTACAGGTAGATAGGTCTGGTAATTGTCCGGTACCCATTTTGATGGCAGTTCAATTGTTCCCCGAAGACCTGCTTCCCAGCCCTTCATATGCGCAAAGGAGCGAACAATATACAATCGATATTGCTGGTCTGGATTCTGATCAAAAGAGGTCAGACCGGCATAATCCAGGTCGGCCAGTGAAATGCTGCGATTGAAGCCGGCAAAGAAATCCAGTTCGGGGCCATCTCCATAAAGGATTTGATAGCCCAGAAGAAATCGGCCCTCTTCCCATCGCATGCGATCATTGAAGAGTACTCCTGGCTCGGCGAGATTTCCAAAGCTGGTAAGAACATTATCGATAAAGAGATCTCGCTGAGCTCCTGCGCGAAAGTAATTGGCTTCCCCATTTTGACGGCTAACCGAAAACTGAAGTGCAACAAAGTAGCGATTGATTCCGTATTCGAGATCGGCGGAAGAATGCCAACCGTTTCGGGTTTCCAGTTTATCCTGGCTAAACATTTGAGAGTTGCCAAAGATACTATCGACCTGACGAAACATCCGAATAGGAGACACCCCAAGCCAATCATTATTCACTGTACCGACGGATAGTCCGGCTCGCATTCGATGCAGTCCCAGGTCTGGATCCCACAGGGCTCTGGAAAAACTGAAATCAGGCAACCAGCTAAAAAAGCCTGCATCCGGTCGGGACTTATCCTGGGGCTCTTCCTCCTGATTCTCATTGCGCTGACGTTCCGCCTCTTCTCTGCGCTGCTGTTCTTGCTGTCGCCGGATCTCCTGCTGCCGAAGCTCTTCCTGCCTTTTCCGCTCAGCTTCTTTGCGTCTTTCTTCTTCCTTTTGACGCTCCTCTTCTGGATCCGGAAAATCTCCGTATTGAATCCGTGCAATGGTGGCCTTTGAAATGGTTTGTACACCCTGCCTGGTGCGAATCACGACGCTTCCCTGATTCTGGTTGATGATCTGTCCATTTAGAATGGCGCCGTTTCGCAGAATAATGCGATCAGCCAGAAGGGATGCAGGAAAGAGGGCAAGTAGCAGGATAATGCTTCTTAGAATATGGAGGCGTAGTTTCATAGTCTGAGTACAGAACGGGTGCCCTGTAGACGGATACAGAGGCAATTCGGTTCCGGCTATGGGCAGAAAAAGTTTTCCGGCTCCTCTTTTTTTGTTCAAAAGACTGAAACCAGGCCAATCTCCGATTGGCGCCAAACCTTTGCTTTCAAGCAAGACGAAAGCCAGATTGCGGCCAGTGTAAGAGAAGTGAAATAAGGAAAAACCGAGATTTACCGGGAAAGTAGTAAATCTCGGCCAGTTAAACTATGGACAGATCTCGAATGTTACAGACGAATCACGCAGCGTATTTCTTTGCGAAATCCGTAAGCGTAACAGGACGAATCTTGCTTGCATTACCTGCAGTCCAGAAGCTCTGGAATCGGGCTGCGCAAACGTCTTCCATGGCCTTCATGGCAGGCTTAAGAAACTTGCGCGGATCGAACTCAGCAGGCTCGGCGGCCATCACTTCGCGCACGGCTGCCGTCCATGCAAGGCGGAGATCCGTATCGATGTTAATCTTGCGTACGCCGGATTTAATTCCTTTTTGAATCTCTTCCACTGGCACTCCATATGTTTCCGGAATCTTGCCACCAAATTCATTGATCTTTTTCAGCAGATCCTCGGGAACAGAGGAGCTTCCATGCATTACCAGGTGAGTATTGGGAAGTCTGGAATTGATTTCCTGGATGCGCTTAATGACCAGAACCTCGCCAGTGGGTTTCTGCTGGAATTTGTAGGCTCCGTGACTGGTGCCGATGGCTACGGCCAGTGCATCCACTCCGGTCGCTTTTACGAATTGCTCTGCTTCGGAAGGATCGGTAAGCAACTGCTCCCGGCTAAGAGTCCCTTCGAAGCCATGACCGTCCTCTTTATCACCAGTAAGGGTTTCCAGAGACCCCAGGCATCCCAGCTCTCCTTCTACGCTTACACCCAGGCTATGGGCCACCCGAGTTACTTCACGGGTTACATCCACATTGTAGTCGAAATCAGATGGAGTCTTGGCATCTTCCTTGAGAGATCCATCCATCATGACGCTGGTGAATCCGATCCGAATGGCAGAATAACATGTGGCCGGGCTGTTTCCATGGTCCTGATGCAGGGAAACCGGAATATTGGGCCATGTCTCCTCGGCTGCCAGGATTAGATGTCGAACAAAGTTTTCGCCAGCGTAGGTCCGAGCCCCTCGACTGACCTGGAGTATGACCGGACTGTCAGTGCTTTCGGCAGCTTTCATAATGGCCAGAACCTGTTCCAGGTTATTCACATTGAATGCAGGAATTCCGTATCCATTCTCTGCTGCATGATCCAGTAATAGCCTCATTGGCACCAATGCCATAGTAATCCTCCGACGGCCCCTGCCCGGTACTCCCTCTTCTTGAAGCATGCTCGGTATTCAGGACCAGAATCTTTTTCTTCTTAATAACAGTAAGAGACAGGCCGGCTTGAGCGGCAAATCAACGAAATCTCCAGATGACTATGGGTAAAGCAGATTTCAGCCATGCAGCGGAGGTGCGGCCTCCCTGCGGCCCCCGCCTGGCTTGCTGTTCGCGCTCGGGAACTGCGTCCTGTATCAATTGATACAGGACTAAAACGGCAGCCACGGAATACAGCGCTCCTGCGATGCGAAACAGGGTGATGCGACGAGATCCTACGTGGAAATCGGAAGGGGAATACTAAATAGAAGGATCAAAGCCTCGAGGGATGTCGTACTTGACCACGCATAAAGGTTTGTCCAAGCAACACGGCTACCAGAGCAGAAACAGAAAAAACGGTTCCTACAAATTGGGCAAATCGCTTGGGAGCCCCGGGAGTGGCCCGAAAGGGGCGATGCATGGGCTTTATAATCAGTTGTCTGGCCAGATAAGCTTGCAGCGAGATTCCGGGACCATAGACCAGACGCGCCAGGAACTCATAGGCCAGAAAGGCCAGTATGAGCCAG
>JBHIXQ010000379.1:0-331 GCA_041984705.1 Leptonemataceae bacterium
CCTGCTTCCCGGAGTTCAACGATGGAGTGGCGATAACAAAGCACGTTCAACATTCCTGGCTTCCAGTGGAAGGGTCTTTACTTTTCTTACTTTTTCTCTGGGGCTCTTGATACTTCGCGCTCCCGATGCTACCCGCCTGGTAGAAATGCTTATGGCCCTTGCGGATTTTCGCTCCACTCCAATGAATCTGGACTATATATCGCTTAGTCTGATCTTTCTGGTTCCTCTAATTCTATTTGAACTCTGGAGAATCGTTTCGCGCAAGGAAGAGCCATGGACCGAATCGACTCTTGCCTATCCATCGATATTCTTCTGGTTATTTATGATCTGG
>JBHIXQ010000379.1:391-3666 GCA_041984705.1 Leptonemataceae bacterium
TTCCGGGGCGGACGCATAAGCCTGCCCCGGTAGGTTCCCATTTATGCGGATTCTTCTTCGCGATCCGGAACATGAAACAGCCGTCTGAGCTGCAAAGACCATCTTGTAATGATTGTATAAAGCACAGGCACCAGAATTAGCGTAACTCCAGTGGAAAACATCAGGCCCCAGGCGAAAGACAGTGCCATGGGCACAATGAAAGGATCCTCGCCACCAATGCCGTAAGCGGTGGGAAGAAGACCCAGCACTGTAGTGATGGTGGTAAGAAAAACCGCCCTCAGTCGCATGGAGCCGGCTTCCATGGCCACCTTTTCCAGTGGAAGATCCGGGTTCTCCCGGTGGATGCTGTTGGCAAAGTCTATTAATACGATGGAGTCATTCACTACCACACCAGAAAGACCGATGATTCCCATCATTGCCAGAAAGCTGAATGGTTCCCCATGAATGGCAAATGCCAGGATCACACCAATCAAACTGAACGGCACCGCAGTGAGA
Organism: Leptonemataceae bacterium; assembly: GCA_041984705.1. Lineage (GTDB taxonomy): Bacteria > Spirochaetota > Leptospiria > Leptospirales > Leptonemataceae > UBA3465. The sequence goes on from JBHIXQ010000379.1 coordinate 887, forward strand.
ATGACCAGAGGCTGCAGTACCGAGCGAAAAAGACTGGCCAGGATCATGAAAATAATGACAATTCCCACAGCGAAAGCCTTTCCCAGGCTTGCCATGGATTCCGCTGTATCCTCATTCTCGCCGCCCAGTGCCATAGAATAGCCCGGATATTCATCGATGATTCCTTTTGCGAGCTTTTGAAACTCCGAGGCGGCCTCCACCGCAGTGGTTTCATCCTCATTAATGTTGGCTGTCACCTGCACCAGGCGGTCGCCATCCAAATGGCTGATGGAGTTTACACCTCTTTCCCGCACTGTGTAGATTAGCTTTCGCACAGGAATCTGATTCCCTGTCATATTTGGCACTTTCGCGGTGTACAGGCTTTCCAGCTGCTCCCGATAGGGCTCATCCAGCATTACGCGAATATCTACTTCTTCATCCGGTCTTCGCACAGAAGTGGCTACCACACCGTCAAAAGTGGCATTTACAGCCAGAGCTACGCTGGATGCATTGATGCCGGTTTGAGCAAGAATCTTTTCGTTAAACTTGATTCTTTCTTCCATCTTGCCCGGTTCATTGGAATCCTCAATGTCCATAACAAAGGGAACCTTTGTGAGAACTTCTTTGTATCTGCCGGCGATCTCCTCGAGCTTCTCCAGGGAATCTCCGGTCAATTCAATGGCCACTGGTTTGCCCACCGGAGGGCCGCCTTTGAGTTTTTCCATATCGAGACTTGTCAATGTCCCGGCCAGATCCTCGTATCCTGGCAGCGGTTCAGACTGCAAGGGCGGCAACTGAAGCTCGTCGTCCTTTTCCTGCATTTGCTTTCGCTGTTCCAGTAGCCTCTTCTGGGCTTCTTTGCCCAGCATCCAATAGGTGGCTGCACGCATATCGTCAATGGCGGCCTGGGCAGAACGCTCCCGGTGACTTTCCGGAGTCAGATAAACCAGTAACTGAGCATATTGATTTCCCCTTCGCGTGAATGGATCGTTGGGATTTTGCTGAATAATGCCCACCCGAGTGGTGTAGGTATCCAGCTCTTCTTTGGGTAATTTTTCCACGCTACGTTCCACTACTTCTGTGTAGCGATTCATTTGAGCCAGAGTGGTTCCCGGCTCCGCAGTAAGCTTAACATGAAAGGTCTCAATGGCACTGGGGAATAATACAAAGTTACCAAAGAGAGCCTGAATTGATCCTGCAATTGTAACCAGCACAGCCAGCGTAGCGCCCACCACCCATTTGTTGTGCAAGGCGAACTGCAGAGAAGGCTCATAGTAGTTCTTACGGAATCGGTTAAACCAGCCACTTTCGCCTTTCATTTCTCCCGCTCCGCCGGTAGAAATCCTGTTCATATCATAGAGATGCGAAGGCAGGATTACGAGACATTCAAAGAGAGAGGCCAGCAATGCGATGATAATTACAAGAGGAATGGTAAATACGAACTTACCGAAGATTCCGGTCATGAACATCAGCGGTCCAAAAGCAGCCACGGTAGTAACAATAGTGGCGGTCACCGGTGCCACGACTTCGGAAGTGCCCTTTCGCGCAGCTTCAAAAGGACTGTAACCCTCCTCGAGATAGCGATAGAAGTTCTCACTTACGATAATGGCATCGTCTACCAGAATACCGATTACAATAATAAGGCCGAACATGGAAATCAGGTTCAGTGTCACGCCCAGAGCGCTCATGACGATAAAGGCGATTCCGACAGAGATGGGGATGCCCAGAGCAACCATGAGCGAAGTTCGCCATCCCATAAAGAAGAATAGAGAACCCACTACCATCACCAGGCCCACGGTGGCATTGCTGCCCAGAACACCCAATCGGCGGTTCACGAAATAGGAGACATCATTAACAAATTCGATGCGAATCCCTTCTGGCATTGTATCCTGGTAGCGAGCCACGGTCCGGCGAACCTCTTCTACCACGGTAATGATATCTGCGCTGGACTGCTTGAGCACTGTAAGACTGATGGTGGGAAACCCTCGAGTCTTTTCTATATAATCAGCTTCTTCAAAAGTTTCCAGAACTCTGGCTACATCCTGGACTCGAACCAGCTGACCGGCATCGTTTCCACGAATGGGTACCTGCTTGACCTCATCTACGGTTTCCAGCTCTCCCACGGTTCGAATGACCAGGGCATCACCGTTATGCACTACCTCGCCACCGGGAAAGTTAACATTTCTATTCTGAAGGGACTGAATAATCTGTCCCAGGCTAACATACTTGTCATTCATCAGGCCCGGGTTGACTCGGACCTGGTATTCAATATCCTGCCAGCCCCGCCTGGAGATCCGGGCCACTCCATCGATATCCAGGAGATGATCTTCCAGATTCTGGGCCTCATCCCTGAGCTCCTTTTCAGAAAGCAGAAACTCTCCATCTTTCTTGATGCGGCTCACGCTCACTTCAATAACCGGAGTTCGACTGGAAGTGAGTTCCACCACCACCGGAGTTTCCGCATCATCCGGCAAATCTTCCGTTCGGTCCACTGCCGAACGAATATCGTCGATTACCTTCTGAGTATCATCTTCATCCGGATCGATGGTAATGGTAACCACAGATAGATTCTCTACAGATGTGGACCGGAACTCCTTGATACCATCCACTTCCTTGATCTGGTCTTCAATTGGATTTGTTACCAGCTTTTCCACTTCCAGGGGAGCAGCCCCGGGATAGATAGTCTGAACATTGACTATATCAAAGTCAATGTTGGGAAAAGCCTCACGATTCATGGTCAGTGCAATGAAGCCACCAAACAATACAATCGCCAGGGTAAGCAGGTTCACAAAAAGGCTACG
>JBHIXQ010000380.1:0-3654 GCA_041984705.1 Leptonemataceae bacterium
CAGAATGATCGGAAGAACCAGAATGGCGCCACTGATCAGCGCCTGAAGATGCTGATCAGTGGTCATTGCAGAAAAGCCGCCTTCGCTGAGCTTAACCACACCCTCTGCCAGCAATTGCTGATAACCGGTATTGTAGATACCAAAGATCGTCGCCGGGATCAAGGCTACGACCACTGTAATCATCAGTCGTTTCAGGTCGATGGAGTCTCGAACATGGGGACCGTTATGAGTTTTAAGTGGTGGGGTAAAAAGAAAGGTGTTTTGCGCTTCCCAGAGCGGATACAGTCGCTCCAGTTTGCCACCCTTCTGGAAAAGATGATCGTGTTTATGGATTTGCTTTAGTAGAAACTTCACAGTTTTTCTCTCTCCAGTGTGGATGGTTAAACCATCTCAGCTTCCATCATATCGATACCACGGGAAATGATATCGCAGAATTCAATTTTGGAAGGACAGATATAGGCACAGAGGGCAAAGTCCTCGGGATCCACTTCCAGGATTCCGAGTTTTTCCATACGCTCTACGTCTTCGATTAGAATTGCTTTGGTGAGGTAATCCGGAAGCACATCCACCCCCATAACCTTCTCATAATCGCCGGTCTTTACAAAGGCTCTCTCTTCGCCATTCAGCGAAGTGTCCATGGGTAACCTGCGACCCGGGAGGAAACCCGCCATGTAGGCTCGGCTGTAGGTAGGACGGGAAAATCCAGGAATAAGCCATCCCAGGAACCGCTCTTCGCCGCCTTCTGGAACCACGGTTACCAGATCATCGTAGAGACCCAGACCGTCGTCAGCGCTACCGCCGAATCCAATCAATACGTTACCAGAAATCAGGCGGACGCTTTCTTTGGTGCCGGCCACTGATGCGATATCTCCCAGGGGCGCGCCCTTTCTCGTTTTGACATAACCGGTTTTCTGTGCGCCAGGGCCCGCCAGAGCTACCACGCGTTCCACCGGATACTGACCCACGAGAAGAAAATCGCCGATGTCTACAACGTCTCTGGCATTCAGATACCAGACCTGTTTGCCTGGAACGATAGGATCAATCTTTTGAATATGGGTGCTTGTAAGGCCGGCCGGATGTTTTCCTGCAAAGCTATGTTGCTGAACGCCATCTACCTTGAGAAAGTCCGAACTATTGTTTCCCGCAGCTACAACCACATGGACATTGGAGCAAAGAACCTTTAACGCTTCAATGCCGGTTTGAAACTCAATGGTCTTGCCCTGAAGATTGAATTCAGGGTCGGCTGCCAGAGGGGCCGTATCCATGCAGTTTACAAAAATGGAAGAAGGAGTAATTTCCGGGTTGGCTACACGGCTAAAAGGTCGCTGTCGAATTTGCGGCCACAGTCCACCTTTGAGAAGATGATCAATTAGATCTTCGCGGTTGATTCCAGATACTTCTTCTTTCTTATATGCGCGAAATTGTTCTGTATCGTCGCCGCTAAGTTTGATGGTAACTTTGTCCAGGGCTCGCCTTTCGCCCAGCACAATGTCTTCAATCATACCTGCTCCCGGTGAAACGAACACTCGTTCCGGATGCTTCTTGTCATGAAACAGAGGGGTTCCTCGCTTCACAGTATCGCCCTTTTTTAGCAACATGCGAGGCTTGATACCGGCAAAGTGAGTGGGATGAACATGAAGACGGGATGGCTCTGTGGATCCCAGAATAGATTTTTCAGCCTGTCCCTGAATGGGCAGGTCGTAGCCTTTTTTAATCTTGTATTGGTTCATAATCGGGTAGGTTACAGTCCGAATGGCGGGCCTACACTGCCCTGTCAATCGAGATCAATTTTTTTTGGTTTCGGTGACCAAATGTTCGGAAGAGACCCAGCCAGTAATACCATCTTCCGTTTTTACCAGGTAGCTGTACCCGTCTCCAGGACTGGAGGGATCATAGCCGGTACTTCGGCGAAGCACATCCACAGCTTCTCCGTGGGATAGGATCCGGATCACGGGGCCGGAAGCAAAAGGATCGGCATACATGGGGGCTCTTTGATTGATCAATCCCTGCATTCCGGGGAGAGCGCGTGCGAGTTTACGTATTTCCGGTTCGTTGAACGGAAGAATTTTGCGAAAGGATCTCATTAAGCGGGAAAGGGATCCCAGTTTCGGTATTCCCGAATACCATTGTCGCGCCGCATCCCGGGCCGGAGTATCACTTCGCAGCCCCTGGATGGCCAGGGCCTCCGCTCGACGATGCAGAGAGGTTCCAGGTTTCGTTTCTATCCTGGCTAAAGCATGGAGGCCGCAGGCCAGGATCCCTGGATTATGGGTCTCCTCTTCTATGAAACGCAATAGATAGTCTGGGTTTTCGCCCAGGAGTGCGAGGCTGTCCAGATTGTAACATGCAATGTTACGAGACTCTGAAAATGAGACCAGTCTTCCGCTGCGGCTTTCCTGGAGTCCCTGCTTCAGAAATAACCCCAATTTCTCCTGCAGGGATTCGCTTCGCACCGAGCTTTCTTTGCCTGAGTCTCTGGACTCCGGCCAGGCCTGTTCCAGCACCTGGTGGATGTAGCGAAAGACCAGTTCCTTCTTTTGCCAGTGGCCTGGAGGCAAATCCGACATGGATTCCCGATCTGGTTCCAGGTATGCGGAGTCTACAGGTTGAATCCTGATACCGTATTCAATTAGAGCCGACAGGTGTCCGGGATTCAAATGGCCTTCCAGGGATTCTAGAGCCGCCTGTTGTACTTCCGGATGATCCCCGAGTACAATGGCCATCAGTGCATCGCCTATGGCCGGTCCCTGGCAATGGGCCGCAGCCCGGGCTGCATATAATCGCTGCAACCTGGAGGGATGGTTCAACCGTTCCGATAAATCCTTACAGTCGGAGGAGTCCTTCGCTGATGAGGGCTCCTCCGGCGCGGCGAAGCTCGTTTTGAAAGCCAGAGTGCTCAATGCAAAGATCAGGATGTAGCATATAGAGATTCTGATTCTGGAAGAGTTCGCTCCTCTGAAGCACTCCTTTAAATGAAAGCGACGGACCCTGGCGAATAAGATCCGCGGGGCCGGGCCGGAGTACAGGAAAAATCTGAATGTCAAACATTTGCTCACCAAAACCTGCCTCCTTTCTGAAATCTCGAAATGCTTCGATGAACCCGCCTTTGCGATCCACCATTCCTTCGCTTCTGAACTGGGCACCGGTGTAGACTTTGCCTCTGCCTCGAAGGTCCGCCTCCTTTCGATTCAGACCCCGGTTCCTTCCCACCCGATCCAGAAACAAATTGTAGGCCCGGTCCATGGATTCGTCAAGCAGAGCCTGGCTTTTCTTGCTGAGATTCCCGGATTCTGAAAGAATATCCGTAGTGGGGCCAAATCGAACCCTCTGTTTGTGGATTCCCAGTTTGCGATATAATCCGGATAATTCGGGCCGCATTCGTAGTACTCCGACACTACCTATAAGGCTTAGATCCGGGCTGTAGATTCGGTTCGCTGCACAGGCCATATAGTAACCGCCGGATGCAGCCACAGGTCCGATTATGGCAAACACAGGTTTGGCTCGGGACAGCCGATATATATCCTGATACAGCGCCTCGCTGGCATCGCTGAGGCCCCCCGGGCTGTTTATATATAGAAAGATGGCTTCATTTTTTGATTCTTCCAGATCCTGAAAGATCTTTCGCATGGAAAGAGCACCAATCCGTCCTGAATC
>JBHIXQ010000381.1:0-248 GCA_041984705.1 Leptonemataceae bacterium
TGAAGCATCTTTGTATTCATCGCGTTTCGTGATTTAGGGCGATTCAATCCGATCAAGCAAATCGAGTCTTTTCTTTCGTAGGTAATAAATTCGAATTCAGTGGACATGCCGGAGTTTCATTACCCCCGGCGTTGGAGTAAAGTGTAAAATCAGAAAATCCACTTTTGAACAGTGAAGTGGATTTTCCAGGAAGGATGACTTCACCTTGAATCGTCGGGATTCCTTCCTGGCTAATCTTTCTGTCGGAT
>JBHIXQ010000381.1:309-3649 GCA_041984705.1 Leptonemataceae bacterium
CCATTAACTCGAGTAGGTTCGCTTATTCCCGCAACTTCCAGTATCCTTTTTCCTTGCTTCTCGAACCTCAGGGCCCTGTCCTTCATTCCCCAGATCAATTGGCGAGGGTAATTTGAATTTTGAACCGCTGCATGGCATAGCTCTCGAACGCCCCGGGTCAATTCGAAGCCCTTCATGATTTTGAGAAATGCCTTGCCGCCATCCTTTCGCTTGAGCAGGTCCACATAGGCATAGATTTCCTGTCTCGGTAGATTCGAGAAATCAGAGGCTCCGGTGTAGCGAAACAGCAGGTAAAGGAGCCATCGATTCATGGAAGCCAGCCAGAACCGATCGATGACGGGCCAGGCAAACGGTGCCATCATCCAGGGGCGACGAAATGTGTCAGCATCGATCAAAGTGTTTAGAATGGTGAGGGATTTGATCCTTTCCGGGTTTCGCGCCGCCAGCATCAGGCCTACGGGGCCGCCGATATCGTGCACCACCAGATGAAACCGATCCAGTCCCAGAGAATGGGCGGCTTCTTCGCAAAAACGGCTCAATCCGCTCCAGCTATAATCAAAGTCTGCAGGTCGATCCGCCAGCCCCAGACCTGGCATATCAAAAGCCACTCCTCGCAGACTATGACGGGCCAGGGCCGGCACCACCTTGCGATAGAGATAGGCTGATGCAGGAACTCCATGAATACAGAGTACTGGATCTCCTTTTCCCTGATCCAGTACAAAGCTCTGCAATCCATTCACGTTGAAGAATCGGCCGCCTGCCTCATACTTCGTAAGTATTTCCTCAACCTTCATTCGAATCTCCTTCTAGAAGTGATCAATATTTGCCAGGATCGTCCTGGATTATCGCTGGTCATCCATCGGTAGTTTCGAGATTGAATGGAGGATGGCTACAAAACCCCTCCATTTTTCGTAACATCTCTATCTACAGCCGTATAGTTCAGACGAAAGAATTTCTTTCCATCTGCCGGATGCGAAAAGAAGGCGCTTCCCGGAACAATGGCCACCCCCTGGCTCAGAGCCCTTCGGGCAAGTTCATCGGAATCCATCTCTGTTTCGATCCACAGAAACATTCCCCCGGCCGGTGGATTCGGCAGATCCTGTATGATTCCATACCGCAGCAACGCATCTATGGCTTTTGTTTGCCGGGTGCGATAGATATCTCGAATACGCTCCAGGTGGGAGACCAGGTTCGTATCTTGAAGAAAGCGATGCAGTACCATCTGCGAAAATAGATTGGTGTGAAGATCCATAGACTGCTTAAGGGGAACCAGAGAATCTATGGCCTTGCGGGGGCCTCGAATCCAGCCAATACGCAGGGACGGAGACACTATCTTTGAGAAACTTCCCAGAAGAAGGCTGCGATCTGGCTGCAGGCTTGAGATATAACTTTCTGAGTGACCATCGAACAACAGTTCTCCATAGGGATCTTCTTCAAGCATCCAGCCTGTAAAGTGACCCAGTGCTCGGGCTATTTTCATTCGTCGGCTGGTGGAAATGACTCCACCTGTGGGATTATCCAGAGTAGGCTGTAAATAGAGAAGGCCTGGACCTTTGTCTCGGGAGAAGTGCGAGCTTCTGGAAAGTGACAAGAATCCAGCCGGAACATGAGCCCTGGCAGCAGAAATAGACTGCGTAAGGGACTGCACAAGGGGGCCTTCCCGGTCTGTAGCCAGCGGAACGATGCAGGCACCGTGGGACTCAAAATTCTGTAGCGCCCCGTTATACATTGGTTCTACGGCGTAAACCGGATCTCCTGGCCTTAGCAACCATCGCGAAATCAGATCCATACCTTGCTGGGATCCGCTTGTAATAATTATTTCATCGGGAACTGTGGCAAAGCCTCGCTTGCAAAGATATTCGGCCACGAATTCGCGCAGGGGGCGGTACCCTTCTGTTGTGCCATACTGGAGAGCCACGGCACCCTGGCGCGAAAGCACATAATGAGCGGCTCGTGCGATTTCAGCTACGGGCAACGTATCCGGATCCGGTAAACCGCCCGCGAATGGAATCATGTCCGGGCGGTTGTGAAATGCCAGGATATCTCTTACTACCGATCGTCTGACTGCAGGAGCAGGATAGATTGTATGGTTCATGAGGAAAGTATATCTGTGAAGAAAAAAAATAACAGTTGCAGATTCGGCAAAAAACACTATAACAGTTGAATGCCCCCCGGAACCGAAAAATCAGAAGCAGACAGTCGTCCCATGCAGCTTGTAAGGAGTATGATCCGGTCCCTGGAGAATGGAGAGATACAGCCCGGAAGCAAACTACCTTCCATACGACAATCCATTCGGCTTTCCGGTTTCAGCCAGGGCACCGTAGTAGAAGCCTATCGCATCCTACTGGATATGGGACGTATTCAATCCGTGCCCGGAGGCGGTTACTATGCCACAGGCCATGCGACGGATGACAGTCCAAGGCCGGAACAGATTCGCCTTCTCCAGCGTCTATCCCTGGACCCAGCTCTGGATCGCACTCTCAGTCTCGGTAACAAGACTATGGTTGCTTCCTTTGGACTGGCCGTTCCATCCGAGGATATGCTGCCAGTAAGTGCCTTGAAGCGATGTTTGATGGAAGCGTATCGTTTAGAAAACGTCCATACCTATAGTTTTCCTCCGGGACTTGAGGAGTTGCGAAAACAGATTTCTCTTAGATATAGACAGGCAGGTGTTGATATAAACTGGCAGGAACTGATATTAACCGGAAGCGCCACCGAAGCGGCCTATCTGGTGCTCCGCGAAATGCTACGGGAAGGCGATCTGGTAGCCCTGGAGTCCCCCTGTTATAGCGGATTTCTTCATCAGGTTAAGAAGTTCAAACTCAAGCTACTGGAGGTACCGGTAGATCCCGGGCCGGGTCTCGATATTGATGCCCTGGAGTCCAGACTTCGAAAGGGGGCTCGGCCGCGGCTTCTGATTACAGTTCCCAATTTTCATAATCCTACCGGCGCCCTGATGGATAATGAAAGACGCATCCGGCTTCTTGATCTTGCCATGCGATATGATTTTTACATTCTTGAAGACGATGTTTATGGTGGTATTCACCATGGAGTTCGAAGAAGCCCACCTCTTATCTCCCTTGGCAGGGAACGGATTTTTCTGGTGTCGTCGTTTGCCAAAAGTATCGCTCCCTCCATGCGCCTGGGCTGGCTGGTCGGCCCTTCTGACTTTCACAATTCCATGCTGGAGCGCTTCCGTACCCTGAGCCTGGGAAATTCAAGGTTAACCGAACAAGCCCTGGCTCTCTTTCTTTCAAAGAGGCAATTTGATAGGCATCTCCGCAGGCTTCGCAAAGAGTCCCGAATTCGCATGGCAGAGTTTAGAAAACGAATATTGCAA
>JBHIXQ010000382.1:0-3645 GCA_041984705.1 Leptonemataceae bacterium
TCGCCCAGCAGCATATATCCATGGTTGGAATAGCGGTAATGCTTTCCGGGCGGATAGATGGGCTTTACCAGTTTGAAGGATAGTTTATTGTAGCTTACCGGTTCGTAGGTCTTGTAATACCTGAGATCGGGAAGCCCTGCTGTATGAGTGAGCAGATGATCTACTAGAATGGGGCGTGAGCTAAGTCGTTCTAACCTGAGCCCGGGGAAAATCTGCTCCACTGGCTCTTCTGGATTAAGAATTCCCTTATCGATTAGAATTTGCGCCGTGGTTGCTGTAAAAGTCTTGGTAACCGAGGCCACTGGATAGGTTTTATGCTGATCTGAATTGATATAGTTTGAATAGACAATGGAATCATCAACAATAACAGCCACAGCAAAAGAAGTAAAGTATCCGCCCCTGTGGAATCGCTCCATCCACTGAGCTACATCTTCCTTATGTCGCTCAATCTCAGGACCGTCCGGATGTCGCATGTCCACCGGATCATAGATTTCATTGGCATCATCAATGGCTTCCTGAAAGGAATCGCCGCTGGAGCAATGGGTAGCGTACAATACCAGGCCAGAGCTCAGCAGAATCGCTGCGAAGGTTAGTGTAAGGGGGCGAAACCGAAGCATGGCAGGTTCCATCGGTTCCCTGATTCTGGGACCTGGCCTGCTTTTCGTCCAGAACAAAAGTGGTTTTTACAAATTAATTAATGGTTATCGGCTCAATTGATGTTTGTCGGCTCCATTTGTGTTCGCCCGCTCAATCAGCTTTCGTAAGCGCAAGACGTCCCATCTTCAATATATCAGATCGATATCGAATGGTTTCTTTGTCTTTGAAGTTCGGAGGATTGGCAATATGCACAAAGTAAGAGCTGGTTTGCGGAATAATATAAATCTCCGCAGCCGCATTGTACCAGGTACCGGAATGGTAGAACAGAGTGGGACCGCTACCCGGTGAGTATATATGCCAGCCCAGACCATATTCATTCACGGATCTCCGATGATCTGGATTGGCAAAAATTGCGAAAACTCTGTAGTAAGGTGAAGGCTCTCTGCTATTTTCCGAGAGCAGAAACTCACAGAACCGGGTGAGATCCTCCAGAGTGCTCACCATTCCCGCAGCGCCATTGCTGGCTGCAGCGCTGGTATTTCGCATCCTGGCGGGAGTAAGTATCCAGTCCTGGATCAATTGAGGCAATGGTCGGCCGGTGAGTTCCTTCGCAAGTTCTGCCAGTATATGATAATTATAGTTGGAATATCTAAATTTACCCTGCATTCCGGGCTCTGGCGCCGGGTACTTCTTTCCCGCGATTTCGAAGGAATCTTTCCCCCCCGGCTCGTAAGGAATCCCGGACGTATGGCTCAATAACATCCTGGCGGTGATGGCAGACATTTCTGGCTTTTTGGCCTGCTTTTCCCATTCAGAAAGGTATTCGCGCACAGGCCGGTCCAGATCCAGCTTTCCAGTTCGGGACAGCCGGAGCAGAATCATGGAAGTGAATGGTTTGTTCAGCGAAGCGATGGATACCTTTTGATTCTGCGAAAGCCCCTTGTGAACCCAGAGAACGGGGGTGCCTTCGCGAAACAATGCAGCGGCCGCTCCCGGGAGTTTTTCGCTTCCTGCCAGCTGATCGATATAGAGTTCCATTCTGTCTCGAATCTCCTCTACAGATAGTCGATCCAGGTTTCGTGCCAGTTCCTCCACCGGCAGGGTATTATGGCAGAGGGAAAGGAACAGGACACTGAGGGAGCACAGGCTGGCCTGAATTCTGGAGGAGCGTTTCATTGTCTCTATCCCGGGCGGATGCTGGCCTGGCTATTACATATAGCAGGCAACACTGCTGTCATCGGAACGGACCGAATGAGCGTTCCAGATCCATGCTCCGCCTATAATTATAGAGTCGGCAACGCTACATTCCTCAGAACCATTTTTCCCGGGCGATGGCCGGAATTGAAAGCCTGAGGTTGCCTATCATTTGTCTTCGGCAGGCGGAGAGGGCTCTGAATCCTTGTTCTGGGCCGCTTCTGTGGCGGCCGCTGCATTTCGAGCCCAGCCAAAGGGATCCGTTATAGTCCTTAGAAGCCCGGGCCCCTTTTTCTTATAGGACTCAATAGCCTGCTTATAGGTGTTTTCCAGTTTTACGGCGCAGTTTCCAATGTCATGCTCCTGAGCGATGGCCAGGCTTTGCTCGGAAAAGCTTCTATACAGATCCCGGTCTTTCAGTATCTTCATGGCTCTTTCTGCCATATCAATATGGTGGCCCGGTTCTACAATGTAACCGTTTCTTCCGTCCTGAATCAATTCTGGAAGTGCGAAGGAATTGACTCCTACGCAGGGAAGTCCGCAAGCCATGGCTTCCAGAACCACCAGTCCCTGGGTCTCCATGGTGGATGCGGTCAGGAATAGATCGTATTTTGGATAGATGCCAGGTAGAGTGTCTCGGGAAACGAAACCCGGAAAGTTAATCTTGTCGTAGACATCATGTTGCCGGGCTTCTATCTTCATGGATTCCAGGGCCGGTCCATCTCCCAGGATATCCAGTGTGGCATTGGGAAAGTGTTCCAGAATTAGAGCGAAAGCTTTGATCACTACTTCGCAATTCTTTTCGTAGGAAATGCGACCTACATGCAGGAATCGAGGTCCCTGGCCGGAGAATTCCTTTACCTCTCCTTTGAAAACCTTTAAGTCCATCCCGTTAGAAACCACTTCCACGGGTTTTCGCACACCGTGCTGGATAAGCTCGTCTCGAATAAGGTGACTGGGGCTGATGATGATTTCTGCCGTTTCGTAGAGGCTGTTGGTTAATTTCCATATCAGCTGCTTCTTCAGGGATTTGGAATCCTTTCGCTCAATCTTATCCAGACGTTTCTTGATCTTTTTGTTTGCCTGGAAATAGGACATCAATCGGTCCAGTCGAAGCAGACGGTACAGAGAAATATAGGTTTCCTGTTCCGATACCAGGGTGTGGTAGGTCCCCACCAGAGGAACGTCGTACATGCGAGAAGCCATTACTCCATACTGGCCCAGCAGGCCCGGGGTCTGAATATGAATAAGGTCTGCTTTGAATTCCTTCACAGCTTTATGGATCTTCTTCTGAGAAGGAAGCACCACTTTAATATCTGGATAGCTGGGAAGAGGAGCATTCTTGAATCGAAGAATTTCAATGTCATTTCCCAGAACCTTGATGTCATCCGAACCATATTTGGGGCAGCAGATGATAAACTTGTGACCTCTTGCAGATAGATATCTGCAAAAATGATCTACCGATATGGCCACGCCATCTATCTTGGGCAAAAAAGTATCTGTAAATATTGCGACGTTCATTACACTCTCCAGCGAAACGGTCCTATCTTTCTATGGGTTCGTAGCTTTCCTTTCTAAGTGGTTCCAGATCCCTGTCCAGCGGGAGAATGAATCCCAGCCATGAAATGGAAAGTAAAATAAAAAGCAATCCCAGGTTAATTAATACCGCAAAGGTAGCTCTTCGTGCAGATCGCAACGCTGCATCTTCTGGGACATCCCCAAAAGAGATTCCATCCTTATTCCTTCTGAACATGTTACGAATTCGTTTCTCGAACAGTCGTCCTTGAAACAGAGAGCTAATGGAAGGCAGTTCGCCGGCCCGTCTTCTGGCCAGCCAGAACCCCCAGGCAGTGA
>JBHIXQ010000383.1:0-3641 GCA_041984705.1 Leptonemataceae bacterium
GACTCTTCGCTTTGATTGCCCAGCCCGGCCAATTGCAAGAAAGTATTGCCCGAGCTGTTTCCTATCAGGGCTAGTTGAAGCTTGCTCTTCTGCGAAACGTTAAATCCACCGGGCAGCTGGAACGGAACCTCGTCACTGTTATTCCAGCCCAGAGATGATTGCAGCCATGCACTCTCTGTGCTATTAGCGATTCCGGATAACTGGATGGATGCTGAATCGCTACGGGAAAAAATGCCGCCCAGTTGAATCAGTGCATCGTCGGCGATGTTCCCTCCGCCAGCAATCTGTAACCAGGAGTTCCCTCGATTTATGTTGCCCAGACCAGCCATCTGAATTCCGGGGCCTTCATCCAGATCGTTTACTCCTACGGTAAACTGTCCCAGGTATGCTCGATCCCCATGGTTCCAGGCCAATCCTACCATGGGTAGATAGGCCTCATCCGTGAAATTAAATAGTCCCAGTTGCCATCCGTATTGAACATCGTTTCCGTTAGCCAGGCCGATTTGAAGGCCCACCAGACGATCCGAATAGTTAAACAATCCAGCCTGAAGGCCTGCATGGGTATCGCTCAGGTTTACAGCGCCCAGGCCCAGCCCGGCGGAAAAATCCTTCACATGGTTTACGAAACCCGCATCCAGACCATATATTGAATCAATTTCGCCGTAGAATACATTGTAGCGAAATCCGACAACCACTGTGTTTTCATCAAATAGCTGAAACGGAGAAAGAAGCGAAAACTGAAAGGGGGTATAGTTCTTCGCAAACAACGAGCCAGGCCAGAGACAGAGAGTTGAAGCAAGAAGGAAAATAGATCTAAGACAAATGGATCTTACACGGCAATGCTTCATGCGCAGCAGCTTTTCAAAACTATTCGCGCAATGGCCGCTTAAGGTTCCCATGTAAGCTTTTTTCGACGCTCTTATGGAAGCTCTTATGCGGGCATTCCTGAACGATTCACTGGACGATTCGAGACCAGCCAGCCAAGTGCCGGCCCCGGCCCTATCTGGCCTACGAATCGACGGCTTCTCTTCCTTCGAGGAAGACGATTGTGAATTTTCTCTGGCTTTCATTTAAAAATTGATTCCGGGTAGAATTGAGAAGGTGCCACTTCGATTCACATTGATCAATCCAATTTGCAGTCCATGAAGCTCTTCCGTGTAATTAAATACACCTATCATCAGTCCTGTATGACTCCGGGCATAGTTCCAGGGACCAGCCATAATTCCCCTGGTACCATCATTAAGGCCAATGTTGATCAGGCCCAGTTGCGCTAGCGTGCCAGAACCGCCGTTTACCAGACCAACCTGAATCCCTGGAGCCAGTTCCCGTCCATTAAGGAGACCCAGTTGAATAAAGGGCCTTTTTGAATAATTCAAAAACCCTGCCTGCAGCAACGATTCCTCTTCGCTTAGATTCACAAGGGAAGCCTGCAACGGCACATCGAATCCATTGTTATGGATAAGCGAAAACTGAAGGAATGGATTTGAGATTTCGTTCAGCTCATTTCGAGATATGGGTTGCGGGCCAAGATTTACCAGGCCCGCAACCTGTAGATAGCTAGCGCGTTCTGCAGTATTCCAGATTCCGGCCAGCTGCAAAGGTGCAGGTCCATTGGAAATATTGCCCAGCCCGGCCAGCTGAAAGATCAGATTCCTTTCGGTGGCATTAACTCCTCCGGTGATCTGCACAAAGCTCAACTCATCGGAGGCATTGGTAATGCCAGAAATCTGTAGAAGGGAGTAATCGCCTGTATGGTTGAGAAGCCCGGAAATCTGGACTGTGGCCCCGACCTCGCTGTGATTGAATAACAGCCCTATTTGAGGAGCGGCCCTACCCTGCCCCCTTTCATTTCCAATCCATCCAATTTGCAGGGCTGCTTCATCTGCATCGTTCCATCCTCCTAGCTGCAAAAAAGGAAAGTTTGTGGAGCGACTGTAAATCAATCCAATCTGGTATCCATTCACAGATCCTTCTGTAACTGCGATGGGAGCGATGGAAAAACCATGCAGTTCATCCGCTTCCTGATAGAGCCCGGCCACAAAGATTCCTGTAGCAGATTGATCCGACTGAACAAGTCCTATCTGAAACCCGGCGAAATCTTCCCTGACCTGACTATATACTCCAACCTGAATCCCTGCGCCATTGTCACTGAACTGAAGAACACCGGCATCCAGTCCGTAAACCTCTGTGTTTTCGCTGTATAGAAGGTTCAATCGAATCCCATATACCGGGACTTCTTTTTCAAAGATCTGACCTGGCATGTAAATGGAAATCTGCAGCGGAGTCCAGTTGTAGCTGAGCAAACCTGTGCGAACCTGCTCGGTATCTTCGTGTCCGTAGTTGTACAAAATGGTAAATGGAAAACGTCCCTTCCAGGCGATGTTGATCAATCCTATTTGATGGCCGTTCAAAGATTCCGTTTCATTAAAAAAACCAATGTCCATGCCGTTGTTTTTATCGGCCCGGTTTATCAGTCCCAGGCGAAAGCCCTGGTTGAGATGCGATTGATTGAAAGCTCCCAGCTGAAACCAGGACTCTTTACTTACATTGATGGATCCCAGCTGCACAGGTGCATTATCACTGTTTAATCCGGCGGTTGCCTGAAATATTCCCTGCTCACTGCTGTTCGCCACGAGAGAAATCTGAAATAGTGAGTCATCGGCTTCGTTGTAGATCCCGGTAATCTGAATTCTGGTATCTTCGGCGACGTTTACCAGACCGGAAAGCTGGAATGGATTTTCGTCTGCCGAGTTAACAAGAGCTGCGATCTGTAAAGGCACAGTCTCCGCATTATTTCCCAGGCCAAGTTGCAGGCTGGCACGATTTACAATATTAATGCTGCCCAGTTGGATCCAGGAAATGTCGGACCCGTTTCCCAGTATGGCCAGCTGTAGAGGAATATCCTCGGCAATATTGACGCCGGATGAAATCTGTAGCCAGCTTTCATCCTCGGTAAGGTTCATTACTCCGGATACCTGCAGCAAGTTTTGATCGCCGGTGTTAAAGCCCAGAGCCAGCTGCACAGGAGCTACTTCTTTTGACTGTATGTTTCCGATACCTGCAAGCTGAATGGGAGCGTAATCGGCAACGTTAACTCCCAGCGAAAATTGGCCCAGATGCGCATTCCGGGCTCCGTTTCCCAGAATCCCGGTCATGGGCAGTACCGCCGTATCGTCGATGTAGTTTACGACACCTACCTGGTATCCAACCAGCGAATCGGTAGCATTTAAGAACCCTACTTGAAATCCCACAGACTCATCGCTGATGTTTGCAACTCCGGCTTCTACTCCGGTATGAGTTCCACCTGTGCCATTGTAGAGAGCCAGCCTCAAGCCGCCAGAATTCGCAACTGTGCGATTCGCCAGCCCTAAATCCAGCCCATAAAGACTGTAGTTCTGAGCAGAGAACATGCTGAATCGCAAACCAATGACCCGATGATCGTTGCCCATGAGCTGCATATCGTCCACCACAGCCAGTTCCAGAGGAACAATGGAACCCGGCTCAGGCTCTTCATTGGAAAGGCGCTCGGCCAATAGTAAATTGGGAAGAAGTAAAGTAGCTATGCAATGAAGGGAAAGATAATATCGCCAGAAAGTCAATTTGCGCCAGGCCGGTTTGAGCTTCCTATTCCATTGTAATGT
>JBHIXQ010000384.1:0-3634 GCA_041984705.1 Leptonemataceae bacterium
GGATTACTGACCTGGTAGATCCGGCCTTTCCCGTGGATCGAAAGCTCTATCTATTGGTGCTTATTTTCTTATCCGGTCCTCCGCTTTTATGGGCCTGGCTCTTTCTGAAGGGCAGGTACCCTCGTCTCGGGTTGTCCATAGTTCCTGCAGGATTTCTGCTTCGAATCGTGGTTCTGGCATTGATTTTCTTTTCGTTTGAAGACCCGGATTTACGGAGCAGGGCCATGGTGGTTTTTCTATTATGCATCGGGACTTTCCTCATTTTTGAAGTTGCCAGCGCCCTGTGGGTGGGAATTTATGACCGCGGGCAGAGATGAGAAAAGACTCTTCGCCTGCTTTCACTTGACGGCAAGGCTTGTCTCTCTCGAATGCCTGTAGGCTCCACCTGAGTGGAAGCCGACTGCTGTAACCCGGCAGAAAAATGTAATGCGAAGATCGGAAATGGATGGCTTCCACCACCATTTCTAACGCTGAGTCGGCTCCTTCCAGAGTCCAGACTCATTGCAAAGGCCCGAGCTGGCCCAACGTTCGAACTGGTTAAACAGGAATGCCAAAAAGAATCATCAGTCTAATCGTATTTGCTGCAACCCTGGCCGTGCCGGCCCATGCGGAGGAAGTAGACCATTCAGCCCTGGCTGAATCCGGACAAGATAATCCTGCGCAAGAAGAGCATGCATTTGATCTTCAAGCAACTCTTTCGCATCACCTGATGGATTCTGTTATCATTGAATGGCAGCCCATGGGCCAGAAAGTCTATAAGGACGAACAGCCCGAGGCTTTTGCCAACGATCCATACCGCCGCTATACTTTTAAAGATGAGTCCGGAAGGCTGTACAAGTATGAAGGTGGTCTGCCTCTGCATATCACTCGTCGCGTTTCCATGATGTTTATTGTGGTAGCTCTTATGCTCATCATATTCATCCCGGCCGCCAACAAGATCTCAAGCAATCCACTAAGAGTGCAGGGAAGGTTCGCCGGAGCCATTGAAGGTCTGGTTCAATACTTGCGAAAAGATGTTGCAGAAGCCAACATGCATCATCCTACACCGGGTTATATTGGATACATCATCACTGCTTTTATCTTCATTCTGTTTTCGAACATTCTGGGTCTTTTTCCTCCTTTCGGGGAGATGATCCTCATGACCAAGCAGCTTATTACCGGAGCGCACCATCTGGGCAACCACCCTGCGCCCGGCGAAACAGATCCGGCTCTTTTGATGCTATGGCCTGGTATTACCGTTACCGGCGATATCGCCGTAACCATGAGTCTTGCTGCCATTACCACGATTCTCATCTGGGTTGCTGGCTTTCATTATCAGGGGTTTAAGTTCCTGTGGCATGCAGTACCGGATGGCGTGCCCTGGCTACTGTATCCATTGCTGTGGCCCATTGAATTCATCATCGGTCCACTGGCGAAAGGATTCGCACTTACCATTCGATTGCTTGCGAACATGACGGCAGGACACGTACTTCTGCTTGTAATCGCAGGATTTATCTTCCAGTTCCAGACCTGGTGGATGCCTCTTATTTCGGTAACAGGTATGACAGCGCTTTATGTTCTGGAACTGCTGGTAGCACTGCTACAGGCATTCATTTTTACGCTTCTATCTGCAATCTTCATCGGTCTGAGTATGCACAGGCACTGAGAAGCGGGAATAGAAGTATATCGCTGGAAAGCGAAGCAATTAATTTGTATAGGATAGTATAAGGATAACTGGAGGATAGAATGATCAGCTTAGCATTTATCGGAGTAGGGCTCGGAATTGGTCTCGTGATCATCGGGGCTGGAATTGGAATCGGACGAATTGGCGATAGCGCGGCTCAAGGAATTAGCCGTCAGCCTGAGTCTTCTGGTTCTATCACTGTAGCCATGATTATTTCTGCGGCCCTGATTGAAGGTGCGGCTCTGTTTGCTCTCGTTATTGCGTTCCAGATGGGCGGTGTTCTGGACAAGTCCACCGTTAGCGAGTTCGCAAAAGCAAACAAGCCTGCAGTAGAACAACAGGACCAGTAAGGATAGGAAGTAGGAAAGGAGGATCAGAATGTTAGAATTCTTAGCAGCTGAGGGAGGCATTTCATTACTGGATGTGAATCCCGGTCTGGCCATCTGGACCACTGTTACATTTCTGCTGGTCCTCTTTATCCTGCAGAAATTTGCCTGGAAAAAGATCACCAGCGCTCTGGATGAGCGTTCGGACAAGATTCATGATGACCTGGATCGAGCCGAACGAGTTCGGAAGGATGCCGAGGCAAAACTCGAAGATTACATGGAAAAGCTCAATGGCCTGAAAGAGGAGGGCCAGGAGATTATCGCAGAAGCTCGCAAAGATGCAGAAGGACTGCGAAACGAAATCCTGGAAACCGCTCGTAAGGAAGCAGAGCAAATCCGAGAGAGAAGCCGCAAAGAGATCGATCTGGCCATGGATGCAGCCCTGGATCAACTCCATAAGGATGTGACCGGACTGTCTGTGCAGATTGCTTCTCAGATTCTGGGTAAGACTCTGTCCGAGAAGGACCACAAGGAACTGATCGAACAGTCCATCAAGTCCGTTCGAAGTCTGCAGAACTAAGGCGGGCTGAAAGCTCGTATGATGGCCGGTTTCATGCCGGCTCTTGAAATCAGCGCACTGGCCTCGGGGTCGTGCATGGGAAAGGATCGCAATGAGCGAGGAAAAGATAGGAAATCTGTACGCTGAAGCGCTTCTGGATCTGGCTGCCGACAAAGCATCCGAGATCGAGCAGGAGCTGCAGGATGTGAACAAAGCTCTGCATCAGGAGCCGTTGGTATGGAAGTTCTTCGCCGCACCTGTGGTGGACGAAGAGCAGAAAATGCAACTGCTGCAAAAATCCCTTAAAGGGAATGTCTCTGATCTGATGTATAACTTTCTGGGCACTCTTTGTGCCAAGGAAAGGTTTCACAATCTGCCTGCCGTGGTGGACGCCTATTCCCGATTGCTGGATGAGCAACTGGGACGCAAAACTGTGATTCTCGAATCAGCCACCGAGCTGGCTCAGCCAGTGGTGGATGAAATTCGCAATACTTTGAAAGAATATTTTAAAATGGAAATCGTGGTGGAGCCAAAAGTAAAGCCATCCCTCCTGGGTGGAATCGTGGTTCGTAGCAACGATGTGCAAATTGATACCAGCCTGTTCAGCCGACTGAAACGACTGGAAAAGGACCTACTATCTCAGAAAATCCTGGGCGAGGAATACTATGAAAATTAAGACAGACGAAATCGTAAGCGTACTCAAGAAGGAAATCCAGAGCTTCGAATCGCAGCTGGACCTTTCCGAAGTGGGAGAGGTAATCTCCATCGGTGACGGTATTGCCCGGGTATATGGCCTGGAAAACGTAATGTTCAATGAGATGGTGGGGTTCGAGGACGGAACCCCGGGACTGGCCTTTAACCTGGAAGAAAACAACGTTGGTGTTGTAGTTCTGGGCGATTCCAACCAGCTCCGAGAAGGCTATCAGGTTAAAAGAACCGGTCGCGTTCTGGAAGTGCCTGTGGGCGATGCTCTGCTGGGCCGAATTGTGGATCCTATGGGTCGACCGCTGGACGGTAAAGGTCCTATCGATACAGACAAAACGTATCCGGTTGAACGACTGGCTCCTGGCATTGCCAAAAGAGAGC
>JBHIXQ010000385.1:0-3292 GCA_041984705.1 Leptonemataceae bacterium
GGCATATCCGAGGATTCAATTTGAGCGATAGAGCCTGAACGTAGAATCTATTGCGCCCTTCCAGGTTTGAGATTTCCGGCCATTATGATCAAAGCAACTCCAGGTTTCTGGCACTGTCCTCAAGAACAGTACCGTTGTCCAGAATCAGGGAACCCTGGTCATTGATTCCTGTGACTACAGCGCGAATTCCCCGGTCCCGTATTGCAACTTCTCGATTTTGCATAATCTCCCGGCTGCAGTATTCACCTGGAAATGCAGGATTCTGGAAATATACAGCCATTCGGTTCAAATGCTTGATGAGGACAGGAACGAATTCGAGCGGCCCAATGCTCGCTTCTTCACCCGTGCCGCCCTGATTCATCTCTTCGCCGCGGGATTCTAAGAGTGCTCCCGGGGGCAAGGGATCCTCACCGGCTGCATCAGGAGCTGAAAGCCAGTTGATTCCGATGCCCACCACCGTCTGCCAGCCTGCGGAGCCGGACTTTCCTTCAATCAGTATTCCTCCAAGCTTCTTTAGGCTGCCAGGTTCCTTTCGCACAAGATCGTTGGGCCATTTAAGCCATAACCCCTGTCTGTGTCCGGCCAGAGCCGGCCATTCCTCTAAAGCATGCAAAACACCCAGGCCCATGGCCAGAGAGAAAAGAGGTCCAGGAGGTTTCGACCAGCCAAAACTACCAGAGAAATACAGAGCGCTTTGTTCAGAGCGCCATACGCGACCGGACCGACCTTTGCCGGCAGTCTGTTGCTTCGTAGTAACTATCGTTCCAGGAGGATACGATGAAGACATCAAATAGTCATTTGTGGACTCCGTTTCTTCCAGCTGAATCCATTGATCCAGTTCAAGATATGCAGTAGGTTCCACCACTATTTAATAAAGTCCTGGAAGGATCAACATCCTGGTCTGCATTACTGACAGCCTGCTCTACATGGGGCTTCCGGTTTGCAGATCTTCACCGATAACGGCAGTGATCTTGATTCTCTTGCCGTTTCGAATAATCTCTATCTCCATCTTGTTGCCCACGCCTACTTCCTGTACCTGTGCTATCAGATCTTCTGGCTCCTCAATGACTTCGCCGTTGGCCTTTGTGATGAAATCATTTTGCTGAATGCCTGCTTCTTCGGCCGCAGATCCTGGAACTACAAATCGCACCAGCACCCCCGGCTCATTTCCCAGGTTCAAATAGTTACGAAAGGATTGTCCTGGCTGAGTCAGAGAAACTCCCAGAGCCGGTTTTCCTATAACTCGCTTTTCGGTTTTCAGCTGCTGGATAATGGCTTTGGCTTCATTGATGGGAATAGCAAATCCAATACCTACGGATCCGCCCTGACCATTCGGAGAGATGATAGACTGATTTATTCCCACCACTTCTCCAAAGATATTAAGAAGCGGTCCTCCGGAGTTTCCCGGATTAATGGAAGCATCTGTCTGGATTCTTGAATAGCGAGAGTTGTCTACCTTTCGCGCTTTCGCAGAGATGATACCCATTGTAAATGTACTTTCCAGGCCAAAAGGACTTCCCAGTGCAAAGGCCATTTGACCTGGCTCAACTTTGTCTGAATCCCCCAGTACAGCCGGTACCAGATCATCCGAGGCAGGGACTTTAATAAGCGCAATATCCGATGCTTCATCTCGGCCCACAAGTGTAGCCTCAACAGTGCGACTATCGCTGAAAATCACCTCAATGCGCCGGGCACCAGCCACCACATGATTGTTGGTAACAATGTATCCTTCTTTATCTATTACGAAACCGGCCCCGGCGCCCTCTACCTGGCGATAATACTCAAAGAAATTCCTGGGCTGAATAACTACGTTTGTGCGAATGTAAACCACCGAAGGCTGTGCCTTGCGAAAAACATTCATGTAGTTTTCCTGCAGCGCAAGAGCTACCTTTTGATCGTCGGAACTCAGTGGCTTCGCATCGGAAAACTGATAATTTACAGAGTTGCGAAAACCGCTGTAAATTAAGGGACTTAGAAAAGTCCCCACAAGAATTCCCAGAAAAACTAGCGTAGCAATGGTAAATCTGGATGGTTTATTTGAGGACATCTGTATCTCCTGTGGTCCGGGACCGGCGTTCTATCTCAATCAGAGCTATTCTCCGCAGCCTGAATTGTTTTTAGTATTGCAGGTCCATAGTTCTCTGCTTTCCAGTCTGTCATCAGTTCCATGGATTTCAGTTGATCAATGGAAGTGGGCCTCTGGCGGGCAATCTCTTTCAATACCCGGTTATTCAGGATCATACCGCTTTCCAGGTGCCTTTGATCCGACACCTTCGTTCTCCATCCCTTCAAGGACTTGAACAGTTCCTCCGTGCCCGGCTCGAACACCGGAGGCGCAGGCAGGCGATTTTTCTCAATGGGTTGTGCATCCTTCAAAGCGTGGAGTAGATCTTCGCTTCTTCTGGCAAAGAACCTGGGATGACCCTTGAACCGCTTAAAGTCCCCTGCACTGGTAGGAACGTTTCGTGCCATTCGGATCATTTCATGGTTATTGATCAACCGAAAGGGAGCAATGTTCTGGGCGGCCGCTTCTTCTTCGCGGATTTCATAGATTGCTTTAAAACGACCTCGCTCCGGAGCACTTAACTTCTGGACTCCATTCACTTTTGCAAAAGCATTGGGATCCTTTTCTTTAACATCTGCCGACAGAGTGGCCACCTGGAATTCAATTTCCTGGTAGTATTCCCTTTCCAGTCCCATTCGTTTTAGTTCTGGATGCATATGATCTCGAATTTCAGCAAGGTACCGGGTATCCAGATGGGCATAATCCAGCTGAGATCTGGTAAGCGGTCTTTGCTTCCAGTTGGATTTCTGCTCTCCCTTCTCCAGGGTTACACCACAATAATGGTGAGCCAGAGCAGATAGTGAACAGGCTTCAAAGCCCATGTATTTGCAGGCCAGGAAGGTATCGAAAACATTCTGAAATTTCCATCCCAGATCGCGTTTGAGCTCTACAATATCCGAGGCGGCGGCATGGAAGATTTTTTCAATGTCTGGATTCTCCATGGCCTTTCCCATACGGTCCAGGTTCAGTCCGGCCAGGGGATCCACAATCCCATGCATTCCCTTACAGCTGAATTGAAGCAGGCAGAGTTCATTGAAATATGTATAGAAGCTGGAGCTTTCTGTATCCAGAGCAAGATAGGGAGAGGATTCAATCCGGTCCATGGCACTGTCCAGAGCTTCCTGGGTATCTATGTAGACGTAGTCCGCCACGGAATTCCAGACTCAAAGCCGGGATCTCATTGGCCAGCGATTTTAGATTCCGGTTGACCCTCGGCGAGCTCTGCTC
>JBHIXQ010000385.1:3302-3633 GCA_041984705.1 Leptonemataceae bacterium
A
Organism: Leptonemataceae bacterium; assembly: GCA_041984705.1. Classification (GTDB taxonomy): domain Bacteria; phylum Spirochaetota; class Leptospiria; order Leptospirales; family Leptonemataceae; genus UBA3465. The sequence goes on from JBHIXQ010000385.1 coordinate 3,304, forward strand.
TCTATCCGCTGGAGATTCCGGATGAGTCCATGGCACCAGCATCGGACATGAACCTAAAGACCGGTGAAGTAGTGTATGTGAGCCGAATGATTGCTTCTGAAGATCTGAAGCCGGGAACCGTGGTGGTGTTCAGACATCCAGATCTGGAGGACACCCGGTTGATTCGTCGAATTGCTGCTACTCCAGGCCAGACTGTGGAGATCCGGGATGGGCGACTATACGTAAACGGGAATCTTATTCAGGAAACCTTCCAGGAGGTGGCATACCAGGCTCTGACAGAGAAGCGTCCGATCCTGCCCGATAGCGCCTGGGATCAGATGCCTCCTCTTA
>JBHIXQ010000386.1:0-3617 GCA_041984705.1 Leptonemataceae bacterium
AAACCGAAAGCGATCCGAATGCCCATGCATGGCTCTATCCAAAAAAATTGCAGACCGGGACATGGATACCGCCGGATTCAAGGGCTGCGGTTCCGTCACTTGCCATCGAATCTGCTCAAGTAACCCGGACAATTGATCTAACAGGAATGTGCAATTCCAATCAAGTATTTCGCATTCGCATAACAATTCATTTGATTTAGTTCCGCTGCTGTCAGTGCACGCGAAAAAATGATAAGTTCGGAAATATAGCCATCGAGATTGGATACTCCGGTGCCACTGCAGTCGGTACCCATCCAGATCTGAGGGGAATTTGTGAAAGCAGGCGCCGAAAGAATCTGCGCTGTCTGTGCCCCATTCAAATAGGCGGTAGTACTAGGTGCTGTAGTATCGCGAACCAGGATAAGCACATGCCCTGTGCCAGCCTGTACAGAACTGGCAGTAGTCAAAATATTGGCATTACCCTGTTGATCCAATCTTATTGTATCGTCAGAAAAAATATAGAGGTCGAAGTTATTCTGCAGTCCACAGGAACCATTTCCGAACTGCAATAGTTTTCGAAGGCCGCTAGTTCCTCTGGGCTGAAAAATTAGAAATACAGTAAAGTCCCCGGTAATGCCTGTAAAGCCGCTGGTTCTCTGTAAACCCACTGCTCCGGATGCTGGAAAATCCACTGCCGAAAGGCCATTCAGAATAGAGCTGGCAAGCGATGGAGATCCAACCCATGTGGACAGATCAAGACCATTCGGGCCTGAATCGTTCCAGGTAGTGACAGAGGTACCAGTTGTCGTAATGTTCTGATTATTCAGCCAGAGATAGGTTCCTTCAGTCACAGGAGGGTTCGGGATTGCACCCGAGAGCAACACGAAAGCCAGCAATCCGTCCAATGGACTATTCTCTTCCTGTGATTGTTGGTTCCAGAGAGGATGGGCCCAGCATGCCAGAACGAAAAGCGGAGCCATCGCAATGGTAATGAATTGTCCAGATTTCATTGAGCGAATTGGAAAGAATTCTTTTACCCGTAGATTGATAGCATTTTTTGCTTCCCGTCCGCTTTTTTTCAGAACGGTTCGGCCGTGGAGATCCAACCAAAATTCTTTGGCCACCGCAAAGATGCAGCTCCCTCAAACCGGCGATAGAAAAACTAGCTGACAGAAACCAGGTCAGGTCCTCTGATCTAATATGCAAAAGGGCAACCTTATTTTTCTGTACTCTATAGTGGCCGGTGCCTTTGGGCTTCTTGCTTTGATTCCCATGGCACATAGCGCTGACGAGCCCATAGACTGCCGCAACATTCCAGGGGCCCGATGCCCTGATCTGGATGAAGAGTCGGAGAATACGGGCGATGAATCGGTGGATCCAGTCGAGGAGTCCGTGGATAGTGGCGATGAAACTGTAAACCAATCCTTGATTGAAAACACAATCATCTCAAGCCTTCCCGGAGGAGAGCCTGTAGCCTGCGAGCATGAATGGACCATCCGCCAACTTTACTATCAGCCAGATTCCATGTTGCCCCGTAGAATGTACTTCGCATCCTGCAATCAGGACACTGACAGCCCTTCTCTATTTGTATCATTTTCGCTTGGAACCAGAATCAAGGCAAAGAATGACAAATACAGCGGCGCGATCCTGAAAAGCACACTGAATCCAAAAACTGGAAAGCTAGAAGTAGAGAAGATCCAGCATCATTCAGAATGCGTCTTTATGGAAGGAATTGCAGTTAGCTCCGACTGTAAGAATATAAGTGTTCTATGTCGTCGCAACTACGGAGATAGGGACTTTGACCATGACGTTCTGGCCAGCCATCCAAACAAAGATTGGATGACTCAACCTAAATGTGCCAAGCATGAAATGTGGCTCTACGAATGGAAAGATGGCAACATCGCAGCAAAACCAATCAAAAGCCGCATGCACCGAGCAGTGGACTGGAGCTGGGAGTACGGAAACAACTATATTCGCATGGGTGATGATGGCACTCTGGGAATGGCTATAAAAGCACGAGTCGCGGATCCAAAAGGTCAGTGCCATGAAGCAGATGCATTTCTGGTGATGGACCGCAGCACTCATAAATATACCAATCGCGGGTGGTACTGGGCCTGTGGCACCGGTCATACAATCTTCAATCGCCTGGCGTACAATTCGGATTCCAACAAGTATGCGATGATGTGTGGAACGGACGGAAGCAAAAAGCCCGGTTCCCTGGCCGGACTCTGGATTCGCAGAGAAGACGGTGAGTCGCAAGAGTTTCTGACCACTCATCGCTACAGGCTGATTCATAAAGGCGGTCCGGGAACCATCCTGCCGCTGGCTGGCGGAGGTTATCTGGGCGTGGTCGTGGGCCATAATGGCAATATAACAGCGCAAGATAAGATTCCGTTGCAACCTCCTACAGAGATCGGTCTGGTTCGCTTCGATGAAAATGCAAGACCTGTAGGCGCCATTCAATGGATCGCGAAAAAGAAAGATCAGTACCTGGGTTATCCGCAAATCACTCCTCTGGGCAACGGACGCTATTTGCTGGGCTACGGGGAAATGAAGCGCACGAAAGATACCGCGAAAGAAGAATGGTCCAATTATTCCTATTTGATCCCCTGGGATTTCTATCTGGTAGAGATAGACATGAATGGAAAGTTTCTCACCGAGCCGCAAAAGCTTGAAGGCACGGGATGGGGAGAGCAGGATCAGATGGTGTCCCTTGGACGCGGACGAGTAGCCTGGGCCTACATTGCGGATCCTACCTATAAAGAGCTGAATAAGGCGCCGGAATGTAATGCGAAGGGACTGCAGCTTTCGGTGTATAGCAGTAAGAAATAGACCTGACCAGGCTTCGCTGGCTGAATAGTCCACTGTGGCGGAAGGAAAACTATCATCAGCCAATTTCCATGGATTCCTGAGAGCCCGGTAAAGATGTCGGTTCAGGGGCTAGCCTTGTTGATCCTACTGCGGGCGGAGGTTGCACATCGCATCAGGGATAACCAACCCCGAGGCCATGAAATCCTGCCGGGTTGAAGAACTGTTTACAGAATATTGAAGATTAGCTGGCAAGGATAATTCCGTGCGGTATTTCTTGCTCCGGCGAACTGTAATCTATGCCTGCGTGAATATTTCTTCGTCCAATTCTCCAGGCAAAGGATCTCTTCCGAATAAAGCCGGAAGCTGGCCCTGCCATTTTTCTCTCAGAGGTACATACCGGAATGCGGAGTATTAACAGGGCGCTGGCCCTCCTCAGGTTGCTCTTGCTCTTTTCTCTCCTACTGATTGCCCCCGGATCCATTCTGCAATGTGCGGCCCATCCTGTTTTTCATATGGATGAGGAGGAAGCGAACGATTCTTTACTCAACACACTGCTAACGGCATCTTCCGGCGGTCTGATCTTCGGATTTGCTTCCCTGGATTGCTCGGACGATGGGCAGGACTGGACAGCCGGGCCAGCCTCTGAACTCAGTAGTTGGAGTTCGGTGACCTATGGAAACGGACTGTTCGTGGCAGTGGCCGATTTCGGAACAAACCGCGTAATGACATCGCCGGACGGTATCAACTGGACCTCGCGCACCGCCGCGGAGAATAATTTCTGGCGTTCGGTGACTTTGTATTTATCACGATCGTTGTATTTGTCTTTG
>JBHIXQ010000387.1:0-3598 GCA_041984705.1 Leptonemataceae bacterium
TCCGAGGGGTCCTTCTGCGAACTTGCCTCAATCCTGGAATGTAGCTTCCGGGCGATTTCCTCGATTTTTTGTCCGGGAAGACGGTAGAGAAATTCAAAAGCCTGTTTTAGAGCCTGTCTGGCATTGCCGTTGCTTTCCAGTAGCCCGGGTAGTAGTTCCTGTAGCTCCGGATGCCTGGTCAGGTTTTGCTGAATTCCAGAAAGCTCCTGGAATCCGGCCATGGCCGTAAAGCCTGGCCTCAGACAGATTGCGATCTCTGGCTTGTGATTGGAATCTGGATAGTGCTCCGGATCCCTGTCGTGCAGGGTTCTGGCCAGCTCCCGATCCGGATGGGCCTGGATGGAAAGCGGACTCTGGCTTTCCAGGATTTTCAGGAGATACGGTAGTTTGCCGTGCTTTGCGAAGGGACCCAGGATGTGCTCTGGTTCCCGGGCAATCTGTTCGTTCAGGGCAGAGCCATCCGGCAAAAGCGAACAGCCCGAGGGATGATCGCCGTACCATAGTTCTGCATACGGACCCGGAGGAATCTCTCCCCCTGTGTTCTTTCGCAAAAGATCGGCAATAGCCCCTTCTGGATCTTGCGATCCCCAGGCGTAGTCCTTCAGGGCCGGAAATATAGGATAGAAGACAGAACCTGAATTCATGCCTGGCTGGCTCCGAATACCTCGGTGCTGCCAGCAGGTCCTGGATTTCTATCTGCATTTTGCTGTATTTGCGGACCCTGGATGATTCGACCCTCGGGCTGGGTGTTGATGCAGCCGCTACTTCCGAAAACCCGGAAGCAAAAGGTAAAGAATGCCAGATAGAGCAGTAACTTCAAAAAGAAGAAACCATCAAAGGGAGGAGAGAAATCCTCCTGCAACATGCGACCGATTTTCTCGAAAAAAGCCACGATACCATTCTTGGCCGCCTTGCCAGATAGGAAAGTAGATTTAGCCTGGTTTTAATGGGGCATGAAGGCCTTTTAAAAGACTATCTGGAACTGGTCCGGTCCAATACAGGATGGCACTCAGATTCCCTGGATCGGTTCCAGAAAAAGCTGATGAACTGGCTAAAACATGGCCTGGTGGTGGCTGCATCCGGAGGTCCGGATTCTCAGCTACTGGTTTTTCTTCTATATTGTGTATCGCGCAATTTATCGGTTCGCCCGGCCATTACTTTCCATCTGGATCATGGGCTCAGGGAACAGTCCGCGGCCGATGCTGATCTGGTTAGACAGACTGCGTCTGCCCTGGATTTGACTCATTACGAAGAGTATCAGGATGTAGAGGGATTCGCTCGAAAAATGAAAATGAATCTGGAAGCGGCGGCCAGATTCTTGCGTTATCGAGACCTATTTCGTGTCTGCAAATTGAGTGAGTCTGAATACTGTGCCACCGGCCACCATGCCGGCGATTTTGTAGAAACGGCATTGCAAAGATGGATTCGTTCTTCTTCCCGGGAATTGAAAGACATTCTGCCTGTGGAAAGTCAGATGCCCGTATGGTCTTCGCTTCGAAAAAGCCGACGATTTCTGGGACATTTGAATATTGTTCGTCCGCTGCTTTTGATTCATCGTCAACAAATCTTGGAGCTAATTCAGGCTCATTCAATTCCATTTGTACACGATGCAAGCAATCAGGACCCTGCCTATTTGAGAAACTTCCTGAGGTCAGAGGTTCTACCTGCACTTTATGATCGAGGATTGAATCCGGCATCGCTCTGGTCTGTAAATCATGACCCTCTACAGCAGTTGGAGCATTCCAGCGGAACGGCCACGGAGCCTCAGCCTTTTGTGCGAATACCTGGTCAGCTCTGGAAATCAGCAACGCTTTCTGAGCTGGCCACATTGCTGAGGCTTTCCTTGAAGAGCCTGTGTGAAGAGATGGTCAGCGGGCCCATGGTTCAGGAAATCTATTCCGGACTGCAAGACACCGGGCATCGCTGGATGAGGGTGCAAAATACCGAGTTGGAATTCTGGTGCGCCGGGCAGGATTTATGGATCTATCGCCGCAACGGAGAGATAACCAGACCGCCGCGGATTGAAAGACTGACTAATCCGGAAACGTCAAATTCAACACCGGAAGGTTCCAGGGAGTCTGATTCCATGCATCATCGCTCACGGGAACAGGGGGCTCAGATTTCGCAGTCCACGGAAATCCAGGCAAATGCCTCCAGCGAATTTGAGTCCGATGCCCCTGAGAAGGTCATGGATTACACCTGGAAGATAGAATGGCTGGGAACAAAAAGACTGTACCACGGGGTCCAGGGAGCAGAGCCGGCATCCCGTGTTTCCCGTTATCGATTCAAAACAGAAAGCGGAATGCATACTGGAAAAATCAAAACACTGTTTCAAAAGGAAAGCCTTCCGCCGCCTGTGCGGGAAAACCTTCCTGTAATTGTAGACGGGCAGGGCTATGCAGTCCGGGCCTGCCTTTCTTTTCTGGGACAGCAGGATCGAATATTTTTCCTTGCTTGACTTTTGGGCATCTCGGGTAGAATAGCAGGCCGAGCCATGACACAGAGGCGTTTCTTTCAAAGTCCCGACTGGCGGGAATTTCTGGGCAAAGACCTGGACTACTTTCTGTTTCGCGGGGTCACCCATGGATTTCTGGATGCCATGCGAGACTTCACAGACCTCCAGGTAGAAGGACTGGAAAACCTGCCACGCACCGGTCCTGTAATCGTAGTTCCCAATCATAGCGGAGTGCTGGGCTGGGATGCAATGGTATTGCAGAATGAAATTCTGAAAAAAGCCAGACGCATGCCGCGAACCATGAGCCACAATTACTGGCATAAAGATGGATTCCTTAAGATGGCCAGCGCAAAACTGGCCTACATACCCCAGGATTTTAAGATCGCAATACGGGTCTTGAGAAAGCGAAAGCTATTGATCCTGTTTCCGGAAGCAGAGGCTGGAAACTTCAAGTCCAGTATCGAGATGTATCAGCTGAAGCCTTTCAATCCAGGTTTTATTTCTCTGGCTATCATGACCGGCGCCACAATCGTTCCGGTCTCCATTCTGGGTGCCGAGGAAACGCATCTGAATCTGGGTACGCTGGATTGGACAGAAAAGTTCTTTGGTGCGAAAATACCGGTACCTATAAATCTGATTCCACTACCGGTACAATGGAAGATTTGTTTTCTAAAGCCAGTGACGCTTAATGGCTTTGGAAAGAAGGATGCTCGCAATATTCGATTTCTGGAGGAAGCGGCGGAAATCGTACGGATGAAAGTTCAGCATCGAATTAACCGGGAACTTGTAGAAAGAGGTATATTCAAATTCACTCTGGATGGCTAAACGGGAATGGAGCTGAAAGGGGATCCAGGAAGCTCTCTGCCCTGGAATGAAGGAGCTACAGATCAGGAGGAATGGCATGTCAATGATCGATGAAATCAAGGACCATGGACTAAAAGAGAAACTACTACGCCGAACCCAGAAGATGCTGGAAGCGAAGGTTTCGGATGTAATGACTCGAGATGTAGTTACCTGTGATGCACGAGATCCTGCAGCTGCAGCGGCGCGGATCTGTCTGGAGAACGGCTTTCTGGGCGTGCTGGTAATGCGAGACGGTGTTCCGCTGGGGACCATTACTGTCTTCGATTTGCTCAGGTTGTC
>JBHIXQ010000388.1:0-3574 GCA_041984705.1 Leptonemataceae bacterium
TTTCAAGAGTCAATTCATCATGGTTTCGCAGAAATACAGCCCACTGGCAACCTTCCGGAAGCTCGGGAGTTTGTTCTACAATGTCTATGATGGGAAAGCTATCCTCCATGCGAACGGACATGAACATTCGCGGCATAAGAGGAAAATGGAAGGCCATGTTACATTCGTCGCCCTCTCCAAAGAAAGTAACGCTGTCCTCCGGCCACTGGTTGGCCTCGGCCAGAAGCATTCTGCCCCGATACTTCCCGTCCACATGAGCTCTCAGTTTCTTTAGAAAGGCATGTGTTTCTGGTAAATTTTCGCAGGGGGTTCCCTCCCGTTCATAGAGATAAGGAATGGCATCCAGCCGCATTCCATCCACTCCCAGATCCAGCCAGAAATCCAGTACATCGAACACTTCCTGCTGCACCCGGGGATTATCAAAGTTCAAATCCGGCTGATGCGAATAGAATCTATGCCAGTAATACTGACCTGCCAGCTCGTCCCAGGTCCAGTTGGAGCTTTCGAAATCCTGAAAAATGATGCGAACATCTCTGTATTTGTCAGGACTGTCACTCCAGACATAGTAGTCGCGATCGGGATGTCCGGCGGGCGCCCTGCGAGCCCTCTGAAACCAGGGATGTTGATCCGAGGTATGATTGATGACCAGCTCGGTAATAACGCGCATGCCCATTTCATGAGCCATGGCCAGGAACTCTTTGAAATCCTTCAGGTTTCCGTAGATGGGATTAACGCTTTTGTAATCAGCTATGTCGTAGCCGTCATCTCGAAGAGGCGATGGATAAAAAGGTAGAAGCCACAATGCCGTGACTCCCAGGTCCTTCAGATACTCGAGCCGGCTCATCAACCCGGCGAAATCCCCTATGCCATCACCGTTCGCATCGCAAAAAGAACGAACATGCAGCTCGTAGATTATGGCATCCATGTACCACAGGTCGGAGTTATCCAGAAGATTCAGCCCGCCCTTCCTGCGGGAGTTTCTGGATGATGTATTCCAATCTAATTCTACAGGCACCCTGGGTTCCTTTTTTCCACCGACATGAATCGGAACTAATCTAGAGGAAATGCAGGCAGAGCCCGCTACCCTACAAGCCTTGCCAGCCATGGTATGGTCAAGAGAATTCGAGGATTTGTGTTGACTGCCACGGGAATTGGGCGGAGCTGAAGCTATGCTGCAGCGTCAATCCCTGGTTTCCAGCGTGAAACTAAAAGAACTCCTGGGCCTGGAACAAAAGCTGGATCCAGAGTCCCTGAAGCGACACTTTGCCCATCACCTGGAATATACAGTGGGCAAATACAAAGAGAACACCCATGCCATCGACATCTACCAGGCTCTGGCCTATACCATTCGAGACAGCCTGATTGATCGATACAACGAAACACAGGAACAGTTGCAGAAGCGAAAGAGCCGCAGGGTTTATTATCTGTCCATGGAGTTTCTTCTGGGAAGGCTACTTCGCAACAATCTAATCAACCTGGAAGCTCTGGATTATGCTCGATCCCTGTTGAAAGAAATCGGGGTGGACCTGGAAGAAATCGAAGAATGCGAAATCGATGCGGGCCTGGGAAACGGTGGCCTGGGTCGCCTGGCCGCCTGTTTTATGGAAAGTGCCTCCACCATGGATCTACCCTGTCAGGGAGCCGGCCTTTATTACAACTACGGAATATTCAATCAGAGAATCGAGCATGGCCATCAGCGAGAGCTCCCGGACGATTGGCTCAAGGAAGGTAACCCCTGGACTATCGAGCGTCTGGAGCGAACCTACGCGGTACATTTCTACGGTCGCACGGAAAGCTACAGAAAGGAAGATCGTCATCTGGTTCGCTGGATGCCCGGTGAAACGGTGCTTGCCACGGCAAACGATATTCTGATGCCAGGATACAAGACTCATACCGTGAACCCATTAAGGCTCTGGAAAGCTCGGGCAAACAATGAGTTCGACTTTACTTACTTCAATCACGGGGACTATGTACGTGCGGTAGAAGATAAGATCCATTCCGAAAACATTACTCATGTTCTGTATCCAAATGAGAATAACCTGCAGGGAAAGGAACTGCGGCTCAAGCAGGAGTACTTCCTGGTAAGTGCAACAATACAGGATGCCATGAGTGATTTCTTTGACATCGCAGAAGGGATTGAGCAACTCCCGGAGAAAGTATTCTTTCAACTAAACGATACTCATCCAGCGGTAGGTATCGCTGAGCTCATGCGAATCTTGATGGATGGCTATGAGCTGGAATTCGAACGATCCTGGGAACTGGCTTCCCGCTGCTTTGGTTACACCAATCATACTGTCATGCCCGAGGCTCTGGAGAAATGGGACCTGGAACTTTTTGGTCGAATGCTACCCAGGCATCTGGAAATCATTTACTTGATCAATCATCAGTTTATGGAATGGGCCAGGGCCCAGGGGATTCCCGATGATCAGCTTTCGGAGCTTTCTATAATAGATGAAAGACATCCGCGAAAAGTGCGCATGGCTAACCTGGCGATTGTAGGATCTGTGGCTGTGAATGGGGTGGCGGCCATTCATTCGGAAATCATCAAAACCGATGTGTTTCCTTCCTTTGTGCGAGTCTACCCGGAGAGGTTCCAGAACAAGACCAATGGAATAACCTTCCGAAGATGGCTTATTGGCTCCAACCCTGAACTCAGCGGACTGATAACCACCAGACTGGGACAATCCTGGAAACAGGAGCTGGGACAGCTTTCGCAACTTTCCAACCTGGCAGAGGATTCGGAATTTCAGGAAGCTTTCTACAAGGTAAAACTTCAAAACAAGGTAAAGCTGTCTGAAATCATTCGCCATGAATGCGGCGTTGAAGTAGATCCGGAGAGTATTTTTGATTCTCAAATCAAACGAATTCATGAATATAAAAGACAGCTGCTCAACGTCCTGCGAATTATCGCAGACTATCAGAGCCTTAAAGACAATCCATCTATGGATTATTTTCCCAGAACATTTATTTTTGGAGGAAAGGCTGCCCCGGGATACCACAGGGCCAAGCTAATTGTCAGATTGATTCATGCAGTGGGAGAAAAGGTAAATGCGGATCCGGATATCAAGGGGCGTATCAAGGTTGCCTTTCTTCCTAATTACAGGGTTAGTCTGGCAGAGCGAATCTTTCCGGCCACAGATCTTTCCGAGCAGATTTCCACCGCCGGTACCGAGGCATCTGGAACCGGAAACATGAAGTTCATGCTGAACGGTGCACTAACAGTAGGCACCCTGGATGGGGCCAACATAGAAATTAAAGAAGAAGTAGGTGATGAAAACATTTATATCTTTGGTCGAACTGTAGAAGAAATCAACAATCTTCGCTCCCATGGCTATGATCCGGTGCATATCTATCAGACCGATCCTCAGTTAAATCGGGTGCTGGAATCCATTCATAGAAATGAATTCGCTCCAGGGGAGCCAGGTATTTTTCAGGAACTGTTTCATACGCTAACCTATGGCGGTGATTATTATTTTCTACTCGAAGATTTTCGCTCCTACCTGGACGTTCAGAAACATATAGAAGAGGAATATAAGAATCAATTCGTGTGGCGAAAAAAGGCCATACTGAATAC
>JBHIXQ010000389.1:0-3349 GCA_041984705.1 Leptonemataceae bacterium
CAGGAGCAGATCATCCACAAACTGGGTATTCCAGGAGCCGAGCGAAAGCTCAGAATTTATACTCTTCAGTTGCTACCAGGAGATATCTTCATTTCCGGGAGCGATGGAAGGGATGATCTGATCATCGGAAAAGATGAAGAAGGAAATCGAATCTACAACATGGATGAAAGCGCCTTTCTAACTGTAGTGGAAGACAGTCAGGCGCAACTTCCCGCTATACAGAAGAATCTGGAAGAGCGTGGGCAGTTATCCGATGATCTGTCCCTGCTTCGCATCGAACTCCAGGGACATCTTCCGTCTCCCAGGCTGGATCTGCCCTCCTCGGCAAGAGAGCTAAAATCCAGTGATTCCGGCAGGTACGAATCCATTCTACTGGAGCGATTGGCCGAAATTCAGAAAGCCGGAGATCCAGTTCCTTCGGAAATTTATCGAGAGCTCTTTGAAATGTCTTTTCGCCGGCAGGATTACGAACAGGCAGCCCGATGGAGCGAAGAATGGATGATGAGACAATCAACAAGTACTCGCTATATCTACCTTGCTTCCTATGCACTCAAAAGAGCAGATCGTATTGAGGAAGCTAGAATCCAGGGAGAAAGGGTACTCCTTCGAGATCCCTTTCATGCAAATAACCTGGTGAACCTGGCAGATATCTACAGAATGCTGGGCCAGGTGGACAGAGCCGAGCAATGTATTGAGCGGGCTCTGGAACTGCGGCCCGGGCATAAAAGCGCAGAACTCATTCAAGACGCTTTAGTGCAGCTAAGAGCTGAACTCTAGAGCTGTTTTCTCAACGCTACCTTGCATCGAGACGGTGGATGGACTCAATCTGCCGCTTATTCCAGTCATCTTCGCTGAAGGGAGTGGAAAACCAGGCTTCCAGTATTTCGGATGCAAGTGGTTCCGATGTCTTTCGCATGCTCAGTGCCAGAACATTTGCATGGTTCCATATCCTGGCTCCTCGGGCGGTTTCAGCATCTGCACAGAGGGCCGCGCGAATTCCCTGAACCTTATTGGCCGCGATGGTCGCTCCGGTTCCTGTCCAGCACATGACAATCCCTTCATCGAACTCCCCGCTGACGACTCGCGCTGCCGCTTCCGAGGTAACGTCCGGCCAATCCTTTTCTTCGCCAGGCCCCGGACCTATGTAGAGGCATTCATGGCCTGCCTTCTGTACGGCTTCTCGAATGGCCGGAACCAGATTACCGTAGTCATCGCTGGAAAAGATGATTCGCATATTACCCCCTGTTAGAGTCTACTGCGAATCTTTCTTTGAGGCAAGCATTAGATTCGAAGTGCCCTTTCTATAGTTGTAACCAATACCAAACGGAAGCGGTTCCGCTGACTTTACATAGGCAGAACGAAGATCAGCCTGATAACGTTTTCTAAACAGTGGAATGGGACTTGTGTAGGTACCGTACAGAGTGAGATTCCACTGCGCCGGTGAAAAATACCCATAGGGGATTCCTGAATCCGTCTGTAGAATATGCTTGCTTTCTTCCAGAATCAAACCTCGAATTCGATTAAAGCTTGCGTAATGCATTAGGTAGGATGCCGCCTTCAAATAGGTAACCACCCCCTGCTGCTTTTGAATGAAGGTATGCAGACGCTTGTTGCTGGAATAAGCAGAATCCGAAACATCCAGAGAGAAGTAGATCACTTCCTGGGGAGCGGCGCTCTCAGACTTACGAAAGTACACTCGAATGCCCTTCACCGGGCCCTGATAGGCGGGCGTATTCTTGGGCGCAGAAACCGTAACCAGGTTTCCGGAAGCATCCAGTTCTACATAGTCCACTTTCAATACTTCATTTCCGGATCGAGCGATGAAGGACAGAATTAAAGGAGCGGCCCCCATGCGACTGCGAATCAAGTCCACCTTCATATCGTTGGTTCTAAAGAAGGACCATTCCAGAACCGCAAATAGAGATTTGCGTATCAGAGTTAACATTTCTGCTGTTTCCTTCTGATTCATGTTGAGTAGATCCGGCATTACACCTGGAGGCTCCAGGCCAAAATGAATGTATCGATTGGCATTGGGAAAGAATGTAAATGCATGCAGGAAATCCGGCCCGCCAAATGGATAGAATAGCGTCTCTGCATCGCTTCTTGCAGCGGTTAGTTCTCGGGAAGCCCAGGAACGCATGGGATCCAGCCGCTGTGGCTCCAGCTCGGACCATCGACGTTCAAAGAATTGCCTCTGGTCCCGAAAGTCGGCCAGGTTTTGAAGGGAGGCAGGCAGTGCAGCGTTTTCCACTGGAAGCCCGGAAATATAGCGGGCTACAGTATCCGCCGTGAGGTTTACCTCGGGCGCAGCCTTTAGAGAGAATAAAGGGCTGCCTAATAGTAGAAGAAACAGTGAAGTAATGAAAGACCTTCGATGCATGCTTCGTTTTCTCTCCATGCACCGCCGCGTAAACCGTTTTCGAGCCTTTGCATCCGCCCGATGAAGATGATTCACCCGGGGAAAATGAATGACCGCATGCCCGGGACATGGCTCCCTGTATTTGTGCGACCGGCCTATTTCATTCTGGGAACCATTCTCCCATTTTCTGCTTTCTTTTTGCCTCTATTTCGACCGCTGACATCCACCGGGCAGATTGCACTTTTCTTTGTAACGTCGGTACTTGCAGGTCTGATTCCTGCTGTGGAATCGGTACGTCCCAATAGTCGATTTCGCATCCTGGATCCCATAGCACTGTGGTTCATATTTACAGGTCTGGTACTCATGCTCTTCTTTGCCGGGCCCGAGAATCTGGCCGCAGCGGTACAGAGTAATATACGAATCGACTCTATGGAATACAGTCGGGTATTCTGGAAAGATGCAATTCCATATGCCCTGAGTGTGCACGGCTTCGTAGATCTTATAGTTGCATTTGGTCTTGCCCTGGGCGTTCGTCGTCGTAGATTCATTATTCGAAAGGCTGCGGCTCATGAAAATATGGCCTTTCGCCTCCAGGAAGTAAGAGAAAAGGCCGGCAAGCCCACTGGATTCTCCGAGTTCTTCTACAAAAAGCTAATGAGCAAGACCATTGTATTTCTTGGCGAGCGATTCGATATTATTCATTATTCCATTTCTGCATTCACTCTGTCGCAAAGAAATGCGGTATTTTTCTTTGATTTTCTTGATGCAGAGGAAGACCAGAGCCACTGGCCGCGTAGCATTTCTGCAGAGCAGTTTCTGCACAATCTCTGGCAAACGTCGGTATTCCAGGGAAAGAGCCTTTATTACATTCAAAGACCGGGAGAGCTGGACTTTGCAACCATAATGTCCAAAAACGATGAAGCCCGTCCAGTAAGCGATTCAGAGGCTGCTGAGATCATCGGCGATCTAAATGTTCGCTACCCATTGCTC
>JBHIXQ010000389.1:3360-3573 GCA_041984705.1 Leptonemataceae bacterium
AATACAAGATCGATCGGAAAAACAGGGAAGTACTTCATGCTCCAGTTCCGGTGCATCGAAAACTACCAGTCGGCCCGCCACAGGCTCAATATCGAGATAGCATTCCTGCCATTTCAGGACATCATTTTCGCTGGAACCAGTGATTTCCTGCCTGGATTCCTGTATAGCGGAAGCCCCGGCTTTGCTGGAAGGACTGGCCTTCCCTGGAGCCCA
>JBHIXQ010000390.1:0-3558 GCA_041984705.1 Leptonemataceae bacterium
CATGCCTATTCTGAACGTGGACAAAGCTCAGACCGTGGTCGTTATCAAACGATCCATGCGAGCCGGATATGCGGGTATCGATAATGAGCTTTATGGCTACGATAACTGTTTGATGTATTTTGGAGATGCAAAGGAAGCCATCTCAAAGCTGATTGCTGAGATTAAAGCTAACGCATCCTGAGCTGACATAGCTCGATAACGAAAGGCGGGCCCCCGGGCTCGCCTTTTTTTTTTGACCCATTGCCTGGTGCCATTCCGAGTCCGAAAGTAGAAGCGCGCCCCCGAATCCCGGGTGGGCTGGAATGATACGCTGGGAGAGGAAATGCATGGACTGGGAGGCGTGCTGGTTGAGGTAGAAAAACAGATCAATGAGGTACAGGGTCTGAGCGAGCAGACCAGGATGCTAGCCCTTAATGCAAGCATTGAAGCCGCCCGGGCTGGTGAATACGGCCATGGATTTGCAGTCGTGGCGGAGGGAGTGAGTGATCTGGCGGCTCGAAGCTCACATGCTGTGAAGAGCATCGAACGAGCAGTAGGCAGCATGAAAATAGAGTTCGAAGTATGGAGCGAGCCAATGACCAGATGCAAAAGACAGATCGGATCAGCCAGTCGATCCAGGAGCTGGAGCATATTATCAAATCCAACACCCAACTTGTTGAATCGGTTCAATCTGAAATAGAAACATCCAGCAGTTCTTATCTGGATCTGGAGCAGCAAATAGAGGAGATCAAGAAGACTAATTCTCTCATTTCAGCTTTGGCAACGGAGATTTCTGCGAAGACGCCGCAAGGACCATCTTAAATGGATGTCTTCGGTGGTTGCAGCCATTGCAGCGATGGATGCGGAGGCGTTTCCGAAACTGGATCATACCAAATGGAATGTGGGTCTGTGGATTTATAAGGCAGTGGTATCATCGGATTCCCGGTGACAGGTGCATGATTCCATGGAAGAACCGCACCGGCGGCTACATGCAACGGCCAGTGAGATTGCAGACATGGTTTCCAGAGGGGACGGGTCTGGCATTCATTCAAAGAGGAAAGACCTGGGTGCGGCATACCAGGAGATCCGGGATCGGTTGGATGAGTATAAGCGGTATCTCGAAGACGCAGTGTTGAAGAATCGACGGAAGTAGCTGGAAGGATAATTATGCGCGGGAGTTGCAGAGCTCCGAAATAGGCTTTTCGGAACTCTGCGATTTGATGTCTGAATGCCTGATAGTCGAGCCTAATAATTCAGCTGTAGCTTTCTGGAAAGGATCCAGTTGGAGCCGGATTTGATCTCGTAGATGTACTCTTTGAGCCGGCCCTGTGCATCATAAATATGGCGACATCTTTCCTGGCCCGCCGGTGCACTTCTTAGCCGCTCCACCAATCGCCCCTCTTTGTTATACTTGAAATCGATGGTTCCCAGGTTTTCGCCTGTAGTGGATCGAAACTCTACGCGAGTGATGTTCCGGCCGTTCAATTCAATGGAAATGGAATCTTTGTTGTCTTCGGCTACCTCAACCGCGCTGATCTGACCCGGACTGTAAGAGAAGGAATGCAACAGTACCCTGTTTCCCTGTCCGTCCAGATATGTGATGCTCTTCAGGTTATCCTTTTGATAATCACGAATCTCCGAAGAGATCAGTTTGTCGCTGGCATTGAAGAGCTTCTGGGCCACTGGACGACCGGCCTCATATTCGTAGATGGTCTTTCCTTTTTGCTCTCCGGAAGCGCTATAAAAAGTCTCCTGAACCAGACGACCGCGGTCATCATACTTCAATTCAGCTTTTTCGGTTACCTTGCTATTCTCATCTAGAGCGACGATGGATTGGGGACCTTTTAATCCATCCTGCATGATATAAGGTGCCAGGGGGGACCAACGGGCCGGGTTGTAAGCAACGCTTGCTTCCGTGTTGGCTCCGGCAGGAATTCCATGCAAAGTGAGTGATATTATTCCGATGCTAATAGCGAAGAGGATTCGTTTCATTTCTTGTCTCCTGAGGGATCAGAGTACTTATCGGCGGATTTGATTCGAGGTTAATGGTTAAAACACAGAAGGTCGTCAAGGAACAGGTAAGAATGCGGGTGCGAAATGGATAAAGGAAATGGGTTGGAGACTCTGTCTGATGTGTTCAGCATCGAGAAAGTGGAATGGTATTTGCGCTTTCTGGAAGAGAACAATGAAAGGGGAGGATTCTTTTCACGGGGGGATGCAGCTAGAATATTTGACAGGCATGTTCGAGAGAGTGCAATGTTTGTGGAACGGGTGCAGAATTATGTCCCCGTTTCACGTGAAACAACAGCCCTTGATGCCGGCTCTGGTCCGGGACTTCCTGGATTTCTCCTGGCCTGCCTGAAAGAGGCTCCCCGACTCACCCTGAACGACTCCAGTCGCCGTCGACTTTCCCTTCTGGAAGAGGCCCTGGCCACCACTGATCAGGCATTCCCATCCGTTCGATTCTCGTATGATCGACTGGAGGAGTTTAAAGGATCTTTCGATTTGATCATGAGTCGTGCCTTGATTCCCTTTCCTTCAGTTCTTCGTCTCATCACTCATCTACAGAAACCAGGAGCTATCTATGCCGGATTCTTTAGTCCCATGGACATCGCAAAATTCGACCAGGTCGTGGCTGATTGCGGATACAGATTACACGGGCAGGATAGCTTCCTAACATCCAATGAGGTCCAGCGGGAGATATTCTACTTTCAGAAAGAGAAAGTTGTGCGGCAGGGAAAACCGTTTGCATGGAAATTCATACGCGGGGAGATGAGCCAATGGCAGAAATCATAGCAGTAGCAAATCAAAAAGGTGGAGTGGGAAAAACCACCACCACCATCAATCTGGCGGCGTTCCTGGGTAAAATGGGTCAGCAAGTTCTGATCGTTGACGTGGACCCTCAGGGCAACGCCAGTTCTGGACTGGGTCTGGATATCCACAAAATAGAAAAGACCACCTACGAAGTATTTCTGGAGGAAGTGTCTCTGGCCGAAGCGATTCTTCGCACGGAGACCCAGAACGTTTCTGTGGTACCAGCAAATGTAAACCTATCCGGTATTGAAATGGACCTGCTCCAGATGGAGGCCAGGGAATACAAACTCCAGGCTGCGTTGAAACAGGTGGCGCCCAACTATGACTGGGTCTTTATCGATTGTCCTCCCAACCTGGGGATTCTCACCCTGAATGCACTGTGCGCTGCAGATGGAGTGATGATACCTCTTCAAACCGAATACTATGCTCTGGAAGGACTGACCCAACTAATGCGAGTTATTGGTCTGGTTCAGCAATCGCTGAATCCTTCTCTGGAATTGAAAGGGGTGGTGTTGACGATGTATGATCAAAGAACTTCCCTTGCCCACCAGGTAGTGGACGATGTGAAGCAACACTTTGGGGATAAGGTATTCTCCGCAGTGGTTCCGCGAAATGTGAAATTGTCCGAAGCGCCCTCCTTTGGTAAGAGTATTCTCGAATATGCACCGGACAGCTCCGGGGCCAAAGCGTATGAACAACTGGCCAGTGAGGTAATGAAGAATGGCTAAGAAAAGTGGTCTGGGCCGTGGCCTATCCAACCTGATT
>JBHIXQ010000391.1:0-3137 GCA_041984705.1 Leptonemataceae bacterium
GCAGGGAAAATTCAAGACCATCACCATAAACATCCTGTTCGATCCGGATGCAAAGCATGGTATGCGAAACCGCCTGGATCAGATCTGCGACGAAGCAGCCCAGGCTGTGCGAAACGGCTATAACCTGATTATCCTTAGTGACCGCGGTGTGGCCCATAATATGGCTGCCATCCCCAGTCTTCTGGCTATGGCCGGAGTGCATCACTTTTTGATTCGTGCCGGCCTGCGAACCAAGACCGGATTGATTATTGAATCCGGAGAGCCCAGAGAAGTAGCTCACTTTGCCATGCTTCTGGGTTATGGTGCAAACGGCATCAATCCCTACCTGGCATTTGAAACCCTGGTAGATCTGCACAAAGAAGGAGCCCTTCCTGAAGTGCAGGATATCAAAGATGCTCGCAAGAACTACATCAAAGGCATTGGCAAAGGCCTGTTCAAGATCTTCTCCAAAATGGGGATTTCCACGCTCCAGTCCTATACCGGCGCTCAAATCTATGAGGCCGTGGGACTGGATTCCGAACTGGTGAACACCTATTTTACAGGAACCTATACTCTTGTGGAAGGCATGAGTATGGAGATGCTGGAAGAAGAGGCCATTCGTCGCCATCGCCAGGCATACGATTCAACCTACTATCCAGGGGTGCTGGCTCCAGGAAGTCATCACCATTATCGCAAGTACGGGGAGAAACATCTGTGGAACCCCATGACTATCTTCAAGCTGCAGCATTCCACTCATACAGATAATTATGAGCTGTACAAGGAATTCAGCCAGGAAGTATACGAAACCGGCAAAGATCGCATCACTCTGAGAAGCCTTTTTGATCTGGATCGTCGTAACGCAATTCCTCTGGAAGAAGTGGAGCCCCTGGAAAATATTCTGAAGCGATTTCAGACCGGGGCCATGAGCTTTGGCTCCATTTCCTGGGAAAGCCATACCAATCTGGCCATTGCCATGAACCGCATTGGAGGAAAATCCAATACCGGTGAGGGCGGTGAAGATGCCATTCGCTACAACCCCATGGAAAACGGGGATTCCATGCGAAGTTCCATCAAGCAGGTGGCTTCCGGACGATTTGGCGTCACCACACAGTATCTGGTAAATGCAGATGATATCCAGATCAAGATGGCCCAGGGTGCCAAGCCAGGCGAAGGTGGTCAGTTACCAGGCCATAAAGTGGACAACTACATCGCTAAACTGCGTTTTTCCACTCCCGGTGTAACATTGATTTCGCCTCCTCCGCACCATGATATCTATTCTATCGAGGATCTTGCACAGCTGATTTTCGATCTAAAAAACGTGAATCCAAAAGCTCGCATTAGTGTGAAGCTGGTTAGCTCTGTGGGAGTGGGTACCGTGGCTGCCGGTGTGGCCAAAGCCCATGCGGACCATATCCTGATTTCCGGCCATGATGGTGGAACAGGGGCCAGTCCCATTTCTTCCATCCATTACGCAGGAACTCCCTGGGAGATCGGTCTTTCTGAGACCCATCAGACGCTTGTGGCAGAAGGATTGCGAGATCGCGTAGTAGTGGGTAGCGATGGTAAAATGATGACCGGTCGCGATGTGGTCGTGGCTGCATTGCTGGGGGCCGAGGAATACGGATTCTCCACAGCCGCCCTGGTAACTCAGGGATGTATTATGATGCGTAAATGCCATCTGAATACCTGTCCAGTGGGTATTGCCACCCAGGATCCGGACCTTCGAAAGAAGTTCAGCGGACAGCCAGAGTATCTGGTGCGATATCTTACTTTTGTAGCCACGGAAGTGCGCGAGCTAATGGCTGAAATGGGTTTTCGCACAATGAATGAGATGATCGGGCAGGTGGAGCGCATCCGCCCTGTAAGACTGAAGGATCACTGGAAAGCACGTGGTCTGGAACTGAGCAAGATTCTGAACAAGCCAAAGCCTGCCTTTGGAACCGGTCTGTACTGTGCCAAAGAACAGGATCATGGACTGGACAAGCAGATTGACCATGTTCTAATAGAAAAAGCCAGACCGGCTCTGGAAAATCAGGAACCCACTACCATTGAAATTCCGGTACAGAATACAGACCGGACCGTGGGTGCCATGCTTTCCGGGGAAATCGCGAAACGTTACGGCGAAGAAGGTCTGCCAGACCATACCCTGCAGATCAAAATGAATGGGTATGCAGGTCAGAGCTTTGGTGCCTTTCTAACTCGAGGCGTAACCTTATCCCTTACCGGTCAGGGAAATGACTACGTAGGAAAAGGTCTGTCCGGTGGACGTCTTGCTGTGATTACTCCGGTGCATGCGGAGTTTGATCCTGCAGATAACATCGTAATTGGTAATACCTGTCTTTACGGCGCCACATCCGGCGAGGCCTACTTCAATGGAATGGCCGGAGAGCGATTCGCAGTGCGAAATTCCGGCGCCCGCGCAGTAGTTGAAGGTGTGGGCGATCATGGATGCGAATATATGACCGGCGGTCGCGTGGTCATCCTGGGAACAACGGGACGTAACTTTGCAGCCGGTATGTCCGGTGGTATTGCCTATATCTGGGATCCTGCAAATAAATTTCGAGAGCAGGTAAATGCAGCTATGGTGGATCTGGAGCCTCTGGTAGAGCCCCAGGATATCGACGAAGTACTGCATATGATTACCAGACATCAGGAGTACACGAACTCTACAAGAGCCGCTGAAATCCTGAAGGATTGGCCGGAAAGAATTCGAGAATTTGTAAAAGTGATCCCTGGAGATTACAAAATGGCGCTGCAGAAAATGGAAGAAGAGAATGCCATGAAGATGCAGCAGAATAAAGCGCAGGCGCGGATCTAATCACGCCATCCAGGATTTGATATGGGAAAGATAACAGGCTTTAAAGAATATCGCAGGGCTCCATTGCCAAAGGATCCGGTGGAATCCAGGGTCAAGCATTACAAGGAATTCGAGAAATCCTTCGATAATGAAACAGCTCGTATCCAGGGAGCCCGTTGCATGGACTGCGGTGTGCCCTTTTGCCAGGGAGATACCGGATGCCCTGTAGATAATCTAATTCCTGAATGGAATGATCTAGTTTATCGCGGTCGCTGGAAGGAAGCTCTGGAGAATCTTCATAGCACTAACAACTTTCCGGAGTTTACCGGAATGCTGTGTCCTGCGCCCTGTGAGTCTGCCT
>JBHIXQ010000391.1:3147-3544 GCA_041984705.1 Leptonemataceae bacterium
GAGCCCAGGCCTCCGCGAGTGCTTACAGGTAGAACCATCGGAATCATTGGCTCAGGTCCTGCAGGACTGGCTGCGGCGCAACAACTGGCGCGAGCCGGTCACGATGTTACAATTTACGAACGAGAAGATCGCATAGGCGGACTTCTGAGATATGGCATTCCTGACTTTAAAATGGAAAAATGGCGCATCGATCGTCGTTTCGAGCAGCTTAAAATCGAAGGGGTAAAATGCAAGACCGGCGTCAACGTGGGCATTGACATTACCATCGAAGAACTGCGCGAAAAGCATGATGCCTTGATTCTGGCCATGGGGGCTGAAGAGCCTCGGAAAGTAGATATTCCGGGAAAAGAGCTGGAAGGTGTCCATTTTGCCATGGATTATCTGGTTCAGCAGAACC
>JBHIXQ010000392.1:0-264 GCA_041984705.1 Leptonemataceae bacterium
AGCACAAACGCAGAGAGTCCGCCCCATAAACCGTAGAATACAGGAATGTGATTCCACCAGTGGGAACCATGCTCCCCCAGCATCGTAAACTCGGCTACGATACTTGCCAGCAGGATCGCAGTTCCCAGAAGAAGGAAAATCCATTTCATGGAGCGCCTCCAATTAGATCGCTGGACACGCTCTGTGCCATCGAAAAGAATCCAAAGAATAAATCGGGAAAAAGTCCAAATAGAAGAGATAGTCCGGCAGCGCTAACAATAGGCA
>JBHIXQ010000392.1:274-3542 GCA_041984705.1 Leptonemataceae bacterium
TTCGCACAATAGGATAGAAATAACCCAGGTTCAACACCCCGCTAATTACCAGCATTATTAGAGGAATGAAGTGATCGCCCTGCAATGAACCCAGGGCCAGATACCATTTACTCAAAAAGCCGTTGATGGGCGGCACCCCTGCCAGCCCCAGAGCACCCACAGTAAATGCACCCATGGTCCAGGGCATTACTTTTGCTATTCCGTCCAGCTGACTGATGTTATCGCGATGCAAGTTCACATAGATTGCACCGGCGCTAAAGAACAGAGTAATTTTCATGGTTGCATGGGCCGCAATATGCATGATCGCTCCCTGCATGCCCAGCTGTGTAAGAAGCGATGCTCCCAGCACAATATATGAAAGATGTCCCACAGTGGAATAAGCCAATCTGCGTTTGAGATTGTCCTGCTGAAAAGCCAGAAGCGAAGCTACGATGACGGTAGTTCCGGCCATAACCATAAGGATCTGGTTCAGCGCGAACTGTTCCATGACCTGAGGGCCAAAGATAAATCCTACCACTCGAATGATTCCGAACACTCCGGATTTCACTACTGCCACTGCATGAAGAAGAGAGCTTACCGGAGTAGGCGCCGCCATGGCGGCCGGAAGCCAGGAATGTAAAGGCATGAGGCCGGCTTTGACGCCCACCGCTCCCAGAAGTAAAACAAAATTGATTACTGCCATGGCCGCTGTTAGACCGGCCCCATTCAACAGTCCCCCGGCCTTGAATTCCAGAGAGCCGGTTTGATAGTAGATCAATCCTGTGGCTACGACCAGAAGCAATCCCGCTACCAGTGTATAAGAGAGATACTTTCTGCCCGCAGCAATAGCTTTGGATGTCTCTTTGTGCACTACCAGTGGATAGGTTGCCAGAGTCAGTAACTCATAGAAGAGCAGAAAGGTGAACAGATTCCCGGCAAAGGCAATTCCCAGAGTGGCAGTAAGGCAGAGAGCAAAGCTGGCAAAATATCTGGTTTGATGCTTTTCGCCTGCGCCCCGGACATATCCTATAGAATAGAACGAAGTAAAGATCCACAGGCCGGATGCGATAATGGCAAAGTACAATCCAAAAGTGTCTGCGCGAAGCACGATGGAAATTCCGGCAGCGATTTCGAACAGAGTGGTCTGCAATACCGTGCCATTCTGGCTCAGCTGCAGAATCCAGAGAACCACTCCGAACTTGACAAAGGCAGCCAGGATGGTCCAGAATTCTCGCACATTGGGTTTTCGCCCACTGAGGAGAATAAAGGGAATGGCCAGAGCTCCGATGCTTACGGCAAGTAGAGGCAGATAGGATTCCATCATCGGGCTGCCTCCAGGATTGTAGCCGGAACAAAGCCAGAGATATATTCCACTATAGCAACATTACCCAGGCCCAGAGCAAGCAGGGAAAGGGCAAGAATCATCATGGGAGCTATTAAAGAAGGACTGTATTCCCGCATGGAGACCTTTTCATCGGCCAGCACCTGCTGGCCTTCTGTTTCCCGAGGATTCTTGAGATAAACCTTCTCAAGAATGCGAAAGAAGTACACCGCGTTTAGAAGAGAACTAATGAGCAAGACGATCAAGAAAAACCAATTACTTGTTTCAATGGTTCCGAGCACCAGATACCATTTACTGAAAAAACCAGCCAGAGGCGGCAAACCAATCATGGATATCGCTCCCATTGTAAAAGCAGCCATGCTCCAGGGATACTTCTTCGCATAGGTATGATCCAGACGTCTGAGATCGGTATGTCCTTCCTTGATTCGCAGGTTGCCGGCCACAAGAAAGAGGGCCCCTTTCATCACTGCATGATTAATGATATGAAGAATGGCTCCGATGAAAGCCATGGGGCTGGCCATGGTAATACCCAGAACAATATAACCGATCTGCGACACCGAGCTGTAAGCCAGCATCCTCTTAATCTCGAATTGCCCGATGGCCATGATTGAGCCATATAGTATTCCTGCAGCGGCAAGAATGGAAAGTATAGTAGTTACTGGAGCCACAGCGTCGATATTATCCAGACCAAATACATAGAGCAATATGCGAATCAGGATGTACACCGCCACCTTCGTTCCTATAGGTGCAATCAAAGCCGTAGATGTAGACGATGCGAAAGTATAGGAATCTGGCAGCCAGCCATGCATGGGAAAAATGGCGGCTTTCAAGCCAATGCCCACAATCATCAAAAGCAGCCCTGTAACCACGGATGGCTGAGTGGCAATCCCCGTGAGCAATCCGGCCATATCCATCATGTTCAGAGTGCCAGAAACATTATAAAGAAAGCCCAGGCCCAGAAGATAGAAGGAGCCTCCCACTGTTCCAATGATCAGATATCGAAATGCAGCAATGGGAGCTGCACGGCCGCCAATAGCGATGAGAGCATAGCCAGACAGGGAAGCGATCTCGAGAAAAACGAAAAGAGTAAACAGATCCCCCGTAAGCACCATGCCGTTAAATCCCAGCATTAGAAGCATGCAGACCGTATAGAAAGGCATCTGCTTGTGAGGAAACTCGGACGGATAGATCTTGCGAGAGTGGATCAGCACCAGAGTGGCCATAGTATTGATCACTACCAGAATGAGAGCGCTGAGCTGATCGTATACGAATTCGATTCCAATGGGAGGCATCCAGCCAGCCATTGGATATCGCACAGCATTGGCCCCGGCGAAATGGATAAGGCCGACCCAGGAAAGTGCTGTGGCCAGAATACCACCCAGCACCGCTACTCCATGACTGAGCTCTTCTTTAAGCAAAGCGCCCAGAGGAATAATTAGAGCAAATGAGAGAAAAACCAGCGCAATTAGAATTGGTAAGTGAGCTTCGATCATTTCAGTTTCTCAATGAGCTCCTTTTCATCCAGGGTTCTATAGCGATTCCAGATCGCAATTAGCAACGAGAAGGCCACACCCAAGGTAGCCACTCCCACCACAATGGCCGTAAGCATCAAGGTATGGGGCAATGGATTCAAATAGTTCGCAGTCTCTGAAACAGCTATGGATGGATCCCGTACCGGCACAGTGGCCCCGGGTTTATTTGCCAGAGATACCCAGAAAATCACGATTGCACTTTGCAGTATGGTAAGTCCAATGAGCTTCTTTACCAGACTTCGCTTGATCAGTATTCCATATAACCCGATGCAGAGCAGCAGAATTGTAAGCCAGTAGGAGAAATGACCGACAAAGAACTCAAACATGATCCTCTCCTGAAGTGAGATTGTCGTAGATCATGATCAATATGGCCATGTCGGCCAGCCCAATACCCAGCTCAATGATCAGCATGCCC
>JBHIXQ010000393.1:0-249 GCA_041984705.1 Leptonemataceae bacterium
AGACTTCTTGATTCCAATCACAAGATACCGGTCTTCACGGTACTTCGCCTCTCGTAAAGGAAGGCCTATCCTGGGCGATCCTTCCTCCATCTTTTCGATTTTCATGTCGAACTCATACATACCTGTATCGCGAAACACCGATAGAAAGCTTTCAATGTCCGGATGGACAAAGGATCGCGCTACCTGTAGACCTCCCAGTGTGTTCGGAGAGATAACATGATTGGCCCCGGCCTGTAACATTTTCATTCG
>JBHIXQ010000393.1:259-3537 GCA_041984705.1 Leptonemataceae bacterium
TGAATCTGCAATGCAGGGCTCATTCTTCTGGCGCTGAGCACCACAAAGAGGTTGTCCGCATCTGTGGGCAGGCAGCAGGCCAGACCTTTCGCACGATCAATTCCTGCTTCTTCCAGGGTCTCATCCAGAAGCGCATCCTTCAGAATATGCGGCCAGTCCGGTCTTTCCTGGAACAGAGTTGCACCTTCGGACTGTTCTATAAAAACGAATGGTTGATTGAAGTGCTCCAGGTTTGAGCCGATAACGCAGGCCATGCGACCGCCTCCTACGATGATAAAATGATCTTTGAGGTTATTAATATATTTCTGCATTTTCATCTTCTGGGTAAAGTCTTTGAAGTTATGCTTCAGTAAATGATGCACAAAGTCATTGATGGCGAAGGCATACATCAATACGCCGCCCATCAACAAAAAGATCGTAAACACCTGACCCTGGGGACTGAGGGGATGAGTCTCTCCAAAACCTACCGTAGTAAGTGTGATCAGGGTCATATACACCGAGTCCAGCAGGTTCCAGCCTTCGATTAGATGGTAACCCGACGTTCCCAGTATTAGAAGAAACAATAGAACGCTTAAAGGAACAAGAAAGAGCTTTCCATAGGAAAAGAAATACATCTAAATCTCCGGAAGAGCCGATTACCTGGGCTTCAGCTCCCGGGCTGGGTCGTGCATTCGTTGCTCCTGACTGGAAAGAAGTCTTCTCATCAATGCTGGATGTTTTTGAAAGACAGCGGAGGTTTGCTCCGTCAGTTCCTGGCAGGCCGGAATAAAGACTGTGCCCACCAGAAATTCTTTGCAGTTTCGTTGTAGAAGCTGACCATAGCAGGCTCGGGACAGCTGCTGCATTTCCGGTGTATGAATGGCGATCTTTTCTTTTAGATCGTGCTTCAGAGCTTCCTGGCAGGTATCCAGATTGATCTGTCTCTGGTATTCAGGACGCAGAGTTCTCAGAAAGGGTCCGTAGCATTCCTGCATCTTCGCACACATCGCTCGTCCGGCTTCCAGATGGAATTTATAATAATCTGGCTTTCCCAGGTTGTAGCTTCTATCCGAGCAACTGATTAACGGCAGCATAAGAATGGCGAGCGTTGCCGAAGCAATGAGGCGAAGCAGTCTCTGCGCCGGAGGCCTTCTCATTGCAATTGCCCGGCGACTGCCGTGACCCGGTCGAGCCTGTATCCTTTCGCTTTCTGGATTATCCGAAACTGGATGTGCTACTGGGGCTGTGGATTCCTGAGAAGTGGCCAGATCGAAAGATATACGCCTGGACCCGGCCCCGCTGTCTGGATTCCTCTGTAGAGTGCTTTTCTGTCTTGCTGGTTTCATAAAGTCCGTTGCCACCTGTTTCATCCTGACATGTTCGCCCGTATTATGTTCGATTCAAATTATTCCGTCGCACGCAGAGCCATTGTTCTCGCATTATGAAAAATCCAATTTAGCCCTCATTCGATGGTCGGGTCTAGATACAAATCCCTGGAGCAATCCAAAGCCCATTCTATGGCCAGATCTAAATGATAATCCATGGCCAGAGCTAATGCCCAGAGTATTGCCAGTTCAAGGCCCCATCTATCGTCAAATTCATAAATCCAGTCAATGCACCATCGCTTCACCAGGCTCACGGAATCGCTAGAACACCGAGCAATCCTGTTTTCCCTTTCTTGTCATATAAATGCGCATCCAGAGCTCGGAAAATTTCTGAAAGGCCTCATTTACTTTTACCACTTCTCCTGGCTGCGGAACTTTAAGGCCAACCATGTTCTGGTAGATCGCTTCATCCCTGAGAAATTCGAACATTCCCTGGTCCCAGGGAGACTGTAGATTCCGGGCATACCAGACCTGGTATCGCTTGATGACTCTGCGGTTATGGATTACTTCCTCTTCCGGGTATTCTACCACCTCTTCGAAGAAGGATGGCAAATTGACTCCCAGGAATGAAACAGACTTTTCGCATGTATTTTCCTGGATATGATAGAATTTGTTGTCCTTTCCCGACTCCAATCCAGGCCAGTAACTGAACTGATTTCTCTGCATGATATTGATGGATGGTACGTATTTCTGTTCTCTGTTATAGAACCATCCAATAGAAGCATCCTGATATCGATTGGCCACCAGCTCGGCCTCTGGATGTTCTTTTTGAATTCGCTCCACTCCGGCGATGACATTCTTGAATCCCAATGTGCGATAACCGGGAACCCAGTAGGTCTCAACAGGAAGATATACCGCCAGGGGAATGGAAAATAGAAAGAAGAAATCCAGAGCAAGTACCGGCAACCAGCCCGCCAGAAAGGTCCATTTCAATACGGGAAACCTTCGTGCTGTATTCTTTTGAGAGTTGCTCACCTCTTCGGAATGTTCTCCCACTGGAAGTAGATGGTAGATTAGAAGCAGAACAGCAGATCCATAAGCCGGAAATACCCAGTTGGCCTGGATTTCTCGATTTCCAGAAAGAATTGCAAAGAACAGAAACGGAACTGCAGTTACAATCCAGAGTAGATGCGATGCTGCCTGGTCCGGCGATGTACTCTTTTCGGAAGGATCAGTATCCTGTGAATTCCTGGAGTCGCTTCCAGCTTTTCGATTCTTGAAGCGGACTATCAAGCTTCGCATGCCCCGATAGGAGAAGATGGATGCAAGTCCCACGAATGCAGCCATCCATAAAGGAGAGAACATCGTAAATTGTCCTGCCAGATAGGCCCCGGTGGATCCCCCGGAGTCCACTCCCCCGGAGCTGCGAAGATGTATAATGGCTCCTATTCCATCCCAGTGATTCTGGGAGTTCCAGATGATTATGGGGCTGATAATGGATGCTGCCAGAAGAAGTCCCAGCCAGCTTGCAGGTCGAACCCAGAATTCTCTGTAGTTAGGATGCAGTAGCAGCCATAGCACCAATGCCACTGCAAAAAGAAACATGGTGTATTTGGACAGGCCACCCATGCCCAGAAACAGAAATAATCCCAGAAGCGAAGCGGCGCTGCGAGTGCGAATCGCACGAACGGACATCCACAGTGCTCCTGACCAGGCCAGAATCATCATGGAATCGTGCATAATGAGATGATTTCCGCCCAGTATGCCCGGAATGAAAAACAGTGTCAGTCCGGCCAGCAAAGGCTGCCATCCACGAAATCCCCATTCCAGCCCCGCAAGACAGAAGAAATATATGGTGACAAAGCTGGCAAAGAGGGCGGCCAGCTTCAGTGTAATGTAATGATCTCCCAGAACCGAAGTCCAGAGCCAGATGTAATAAGCAATTCCCGGTCCCTGGTCATAGTAGGATAGTGC
>JBHIXQ010000394.1:0-3533 GCA_041984705.1 Leptonemataceae bacterium
ATCATTAAATGCTCAAAATGCGAAAGCATGAGTATCCCGTTACGGGCCGCGATGCCAGTTAATGCGACAAAGCCCACCATACTTGCCAGCGTGAGACTGGATCCAGTAAGCAGGAGGGCCAGCAAACCGCCTACAGCAGCTACAGGCAGGTTCAATAGAATCTGTAGACTTAGAGCCCAGGAGCGAAAATGCCCATAGACCACCAGTGACACAAGAATAACCGACGCAAGTGCCAGAAGCATCAGTCTGCGACTGGACTGCTGAGCCACCGAGTAACGCCCGGCCAACTCATATCGCCCGCCGCTCCAGTCCATCTCAGCCAGCCTGCCCTGAACATCGGAAACCATGTCTTCTAGAGAGCGATCCTGGACATTGAACTGTACAACCATGGCCCTCTCCCCATCATCTCTGGGGATTTCGTATGGACCACTGGTTGTATAAACATCGGCCACCTGACCCAGCTTGATAGCACTGCCATCAGGCCTGTGTCTCAACGTAATACCTTTCAGGGCCTCTTCTTGAATGGCGGATTCTTCTAGCCGAATTCGCACCGGAAAGAATCGCTCTTCATTTCGCACGAGCCCTACTCTTCTTCCCAGCTGTGCAATCTGGAGCGTTTCCACAATATCCGGGGCCGCCAATCCATTCAGCCCTGCTTTATCATGATTGATGATGGTCTTCAGTTCCGGTGCCATGCTCATGGACTCCGCGCGCACATCCACGGCTCCCGGGATTTGCCTGATCATTTCGCTCACCTGGTAGGTCTTATGCTGTAGAGATCTCAGATCAGAATCGAATATTCGCACCGCAAGCTGAGATCTGATTCCCGAAAGTAGATGGTCCAATCGATGCGAAATCGGCTGACCAAACCCTACATTTACCCCTTGAATCCGGGAAAATCTCTCCCTTAGCTGCGATTCCAGTTTATGCCTATCCTTGCCAGAAATACCCGGTCGAAGACCTACGTCGAATTCGCTATAGTGAACGCCCTCCGCGTGTTCATCCCCTTCCGCTCGACCTGTTCGACGGGCAAAATGGGTAACTTCATCGTATTCTGAAAGAATGGATTCTATCTGCGCCGCTTTTTCAGCAGAGGTTCGAAGCGAATTACCGGGAGCAGAGATTACCTCCAGAGTCATTGTACCTTCGTTAAACTCTGGAAGAAAATTCAACGGTAGAAGCAAGAAAGCGATGGTGCCCATTACAAAAAGAACAGCTGCCGAAATCCAGGAGACAGCAGGTCGATCCAGTAGCCTTTCCAGATTCCGGCTTTGCCAGGCTTTCAGCTTACGCACCAGCGGACTTTCCTGCCGGGCAAAGCTGTACTTCCCCAGGAGAAAAAAGGCCAGTACCGGTGTCACAGTTAGAGCAACAATCAGCGAAACTGCGATGGCAACTATATAGGCAATTACGAGAGGCTGAAAGAGTCTTCCTTCCACTCCCTCCATAAATAGAAAGGGAATAAAAACCAGAATCACGGTGGCCGTGGCCAGAAGAATGCTGTTTCGAATCTCAGAACTTGCCCGGAAGATGATTCCCATTGCTGGCTGAGGATCTGCTGAAAACTGGTTTTCCCGTAGCCGACGAAAGCAGTTCTCTACATCCACAACAGCATCATCCACCAGTTCGCCAATGGCTACAGCGAGACCGCCCAACGTCATGGTATTGATCTGCAAGCCCAGCAGTTGCAGGACCAGAACAGCCCCCAGCAAGGAAAGAGGCAATGCAAGCACGGTAATGATGGTAGTGCGAACGTTCCAGAGAAACAGTATTAGAACCAGGATTACAATCATAGAACCGTCTCGAATGGCCTCCGAAACGTTATCGATTGCATTTTCGATAAACCTGGATTGAAGAAAGAGCTCCGGATGGATCTTGATCTGTCCTTCCACATCTTTCTGAAGATCTTCCAGCTCCAGATGGATGGCCTCTGTTAGGTCCAGGGTGGAGGCGCCCGGTTGCTTCTGTACCGCCACAATGACTCCCCGACGCCCCGAAATACCTGCATCCCCCCTTCTTGGCAAATGCCCTTCTGCCACCGTCGCCACGTCCCTCAGCTGCAGCGGTCTTCCAGCCTTGAAGCCAATAAGGGCGCTGGCGATTTCATCCGCCGAGAAAATTTCAGCTTGATTGCGAAAGGCAACCTGCTTCTCGTCCTTTTCGAAGAAACCTCCTCCGGATACCTCCCCGATGGGCTCCAGTCGACGGGAAATTTCAATCAGGGAAAGGTTGGAACGAGCAAGCCGCTCTTCGTTTACCAATATATCAAACGTTTTTGCTTCGCCACCCAGAGCGGTGACCGAAGAAACACCAGGGATGGCCAGGAGCCTCTTGCGCACGTCCCAGTCAGCAAAAGTTCGCAGATCTTTCATGTCCGTGGATGACTCGGGCACCGCAGTCAGGCCAATAAGCATGATCTCACCCATCACGGAACTGATAGGTCCCAGGTGAATCTCTGCTTCCCCGGTGAGCTCGGATCGAGCGCCATCCAGCTTTTCGTTTACAATCTGACGCGCCCGGTAAATATCCATATCCCAGGAAAACTCGAGACGAATCTTCGCCACGCCACGACGGCTGGAACTTCGAATCCCTTCTACGCCCGGGGCGCTCATCAGTGCCCGCTCCAGAGGCAGCACTATCTTTCGCTCAAGGTCCTCGGCTGCCAGCCCCGGAGCTTCCACCAGGACGGTAACCACCGGCCGGTTCAGGTCGGGGAACACGTCAACCGATAGCTCGGTACTTTGCATCAGTCCGGCTGCAAATATCAAAAGCGCCAAAACCAGCACCGTTCCCCGGTTCCTTAGAGACAGATGAATTATGCGATCCAACAAGCCACGATGTTCCGGGCCTGCACTATAGTCATTATTACTCAACTTTCTTATCCTCCATACATGGGTTTCGGCAGCTGCCCGCGGGGGCCGCTGAATGACCAAAACCTAGCACGGAGGAGGTGTGCGAAAAGGAATGAGACCGGTAACAATGTCCGGTGGCAGGGTATGAGCGAAAGGGGCTTGAAGTTCCGAGGCTGCTGCAGATGGCCCCCGAAGTACGCTCTGGAGATCCCCTAAAACCAGAATTGGGTTAGGGCTTAAATCGTGAATTGCATCAGCACCGATTCTGGCTGGAGCGAGTTTCTGAGATGCAAAAATTAGATAATCGCGAAGGGCAATTGGTCCTTCCTGTTGAAGACCCAGTTCGTCCTGGCTCCAGGAAGTGGCCCCAGACAGCGGTTGCAAAAGCTCATCCAGGAGACCTGGCTTTTGGAGTGGTTGCTGGACACCCTGATGGGCCTGCGAATGAAACTGTGCTGTGGCGTTCCGCGGATGAAAATGCTCTTGACCATGGTGCGAATGCGAATTTGAAGATTCCAATAATTCGCTGAAGATCCCATCATGGAAATGAACATAGGTACCTTGCGCATCTTTATGCGAATGCTGCCCCAGAATGGGCGCCGCCGCCTGAAAGCTCAGTCCCAGGAGTACCAGTGCAGCAGAAATTATGCGTATTCCGGAATTCATTTCAGTCACTGAACT
>JBHIXQ010000395.1:0-3502 GCA_041984705.1 Leptonemataceae bacterium
CAGGTAGTCATTGACCAGTTTATCGCCAGCAGCGAAACCAAATGGAATCGCTATTCAGGTATCGTGCTGCTACTGCCTCATGGCTACGAAGGTCAGGGACCGGAACACTCCAGCGCCAGGCTTGAGCGTTTTCTGCAGCTTTGCAGTCAGTTCAATATTCAAGTAGCGAATTGTACTACGCCGGCTCAGTATTTCCATCTACTGCGAAGACAGATGCACAGAAACTATCGCAAGCCTTTAATTGTGATGAGTCCTAAATCCCTTCTAAGGCATCCCAGAGCCAAAAGCCAGATGGCAGACTTTACGGACGAATCCTTCCAGGAAGTTCTGGATGAGACAGATCCTTCGATCGATAAAGAAAAGGTTAAAGCACTGCTATTCTGTAGCGGTAAGATCTACTACGATCTTCTGGAACAAAGAGAGCAGGAAGAAATCAAAGATATTGCAATCATTCGAGTGGAGCAGCTATATCCCTTTCCGAATGAACAGATACAGACTATTCTGAAGCAATACAAGAAAGCAAAAGATATTACCTGGGTTCAGGAGGAGCCGCGAAACCAGGGCGCCTGGATCTATATGGAAAACCTGCTTGGCCATCTATGCCGGGCCAGACTGAACTACTGTGGCCGAGCTCCATCACCCAGCCCGGCTACAGGTTATTTCAAAGTGCATGTTAAAGAACAAACCAGCATTGTAGAAGAAGCTCTACAAATTAAATCGGAGGAAGACTGAGTATGTCCCAGGAAATCAAAGTACCACCCATGGGGGAATCCATCACCGAAGCTACGGTGGCTGACTGGCATTTCTCCGAAGGACAGAGCTTCAACAGTGGCGATATTCTTGTAGAACTGGAAACGGACAAAGTTACCATGGAAGTTCCAGCCCCTGCGGCGGGTAAACTTACCAGCATCAAAAAGCAGTCCGGCGAAACGGTACAGCTGGATGAAGTTCTGGCCATCATCGAAGAAGGTGCTGGCGCAGATGCAGGCTCCTCCGGTTCAGATTCGAAATCATCGGAATCTTCGGGCTCAGAAGCGAAATCATCCGAGTCCGGCGGAGGCTCTCAGTCCGGCCAATCTTCCGCTAGTTCTTCACAAAGTGAATCATCCGGAAGGCAAAACG
Source organism: Leptonemataceae bacterium (assembly GCA_041984705.1). GTDB lineage: Bacteria > Spirochaetota > Leptospiria > Leptospirales > Leptonemataceae > UBA3465. The sequence goes on from JBHIXQ010000395.1 coordinate 1,123, forward strand.
ACACGGTTCCTCCGGGAGCTCGTCGTCTGGCTGCGGAGGAAGGCGTCGATACTTCCCGCGTCCAGGGCACAGGCAAAGGCGGCCAGGTACGAAAAGAGGATGTGGTCAATCATCTGGAAAAAGGGGGCTCCGGTTCCTCCTCCAGAGGCGAATCCGCTCCATCCAAACCTGCTGCCAGCGCAGAAGCGATCAAACCCAGCCGCCAGAAAACCGGCGAGCGAGAGAAGGTAGAGCCCATGAGCCGTCTTCGTCAGAAGATTGCCGAACGATTGGTTTCTGCTCAGCAAACCGCCGCCATTCTAACCACTTTCAATGAAGTGGATATGACCCGGGTAATGGACATCCGAAACCAGTACAAAGACCTGTATGCGAAGAAGTACGGCATCAAACTGGGATTCATGTCTTTCTTTGTAAAAGCTGCTGTAGAGGCACTGAAATCTTATCCGGCCATCAACGCAGAGATTCGAGGCACAGACATTGTGCATAAGAACTATTACGATGTAGGTGTAGCAGTGGGCGGCCCAAGAGGTCTGGTGGTACCAATTGTCAGGGATGCAGATCTGCTCACCTTTGCAGAAATTGAAATGGAAATTGCCCGTCTGGCCGGACGAGTGCAGGAAGGAAGCATTTCTCTGGATGAAATGACCGGCGGAACCTTTACTATTTCCAATGGCGGAATTTACGGTTCCATGCTTTCAACGCCTATTCTGAATCCACCACAGAGCGGTATTCTGGGAATGCACAACATTACCAAACGAGCCATGGTAGTGGAGGATGAAATTGTCATTCGACCCATGATGTATCTGGCCCTATCCTACGATCACCGAATTGTAGATGGTAAAGAAGCTGTGAGCTTTCTTGTAAAGATCAAGGAATGTATTGAGAATCCGGAGAGAATCCTTCTGGAGATTTAAACCAGGGAAGTTAAAATGCAACAATTTGATTATACAGTAATTGGCGGAGGACCAGGCGGCTATGTAAGCGCCATCCGAGCGGCACAACTGGGATTCAAGGTAGCGGTGATCGAAAAGCGCCCTACCCTGGGCGGCACCTGCGTAAATGTAGGTTGCATTCCATCCAAAGCACTGCTGGATTCTTCCGAAAAATTCCATGCTGCCAGCCATGAATTCGCAGACCACGGCATTAACGTGGGGTCTGTGAAGATCGATGTAAAAAAGATGATGGAACGAAAGGTCTCGGTGGTAAAGGAGCTCACCGATGGCCTGGATTTCTTGATGAAGAAAAACAAGATCACTGTATTTCGCGGCACCGGCACCATGCAGAAAGCCAGCCAGGACAAGGTGGAAATCAAGGTTAGCGGCGATAAAGAAGAAACTATAGAAACGAAATACTGCATCATCGCCACCGGTTCGGCCCCCATCGCCATACCCGGCATGGAAATTGACGAAAAGCAGATTATTACCTCCGATACAGCCATTTCCCTGGAAAAGGTTCCTGAATCCATGACCATCATTGGTGGAGGAGTTATTGGCCTGGAGCTGGGTTCTGTGTGGAACCGTCTGGGAACAAAGGTAACCATCGTTGAAATGCTTCCAGACATCTTGATGACTCTGGATGGACAGATGCGAAGCGTAGCTCGCAGAACTCTACAGAAGCAGGGTCTGGAGTTTTTGTTCGAGCATAAAGTCACCGAGGCAAAAGCCGGTAAGAAAGGTGTGGACATCAAGGTTCAGGACAAGAACGGAGAAGAGAAGAAGATCAACTCCGAGATCCTGCTGGTTTCCGTAGGTCGAAAGCCATTTACAGATGGTCTTGGCGCAGAAAACGTAGGCGTAAAGATCAATGATCGCGGCCGAGTTGAAGTGGATGCTCATACTCTGCAAACTTCTGTTCCCAATATCTATGCCATTGGCGATGTTATTGAAGGCCCCATGCTGGCCCATAAAGCGGAAGAAGAAGGCGTGATGGTTGCAGAAAACCTGGCGGGAAAAAGCGGCCACGTAAATTACGATACCGTTCCCTGGGTGGTCTACACCTGGCCAGAAATCGCATGGGTTGGAAAAGGCGAAGAGCAACTCAAGAAAGAAGGCATTGAGTATCGCACAGGTAAGTTTCTGTTTCGTCCCAATGGTCGGGCAAAAGCCATGGGCCAGGGAGATGGTCAGATAAAAATCCTGGCCGATAAAAGAACGGACACAGTGCTGGGAGTGGCCATTGTAGGACCGAACGGTTCCGAGCTACTGGCCGAGGCTGTAATTGCCATGGAATTTGGTGCATCGTCGGAAGATATTGCGCGGACCTTCCATGCGCATCCTACTCTTTCTGAAGTAATGAAAGAGGCAGCCCTGGATGTAGATAAGCGATCCCTTCATTCCTAGATCCAGAGTCTCCGGCGGTATGTATCGCCGGAGAGTGGACT
>JBHIXQ010000396.1:0-3490 GCA_041984705.1 Leptonemataceae bacterium
GCTACGTTGAATCGCACAAACCTTCGCTTGAGAACCTCGGAGCGACGGTATCGCCATCTGATTGATGGCTCCAGGGATGTAATTCTTTCTATTAGTTCCGAAGGAGTAATCCTTCTGGCCAGTAGAGCCTCTCGCCTGGAGCTGGGAATTGGGCCGGAGCAGCTCGAAGGTAAGCACATTGAGTCTTTGATCCATGGAGATCCTGCGGATCAGTACAGAACCCTGGAGTTCTTCCGGGAGCGATTCGAAGTATTCCAGCAGGAGAAGGATAATCTTCAAATGAAGATCCCGGTCAGGAGCAAGAAAGATGCTCAACCGGTCCAGTTCCAGCTTACGCTACAGAAGATGCAGGGCGAAGAGGACTGGGAAATCCTGGGTCGTCTGGTTCCTCTAAAAGAGGACTATTTGCTGCAATTTTTACAGAAAGAGCAACTTACTTTCAATCTGGGCAATGAACTGATTGCAGTTGAGGAGCTTTCTCAAAGATTGGTGCGAAATTTACCCAGGTACATAGATGTTTCGGATACTGCAATGATTCGCATCGGGTTGAGAGAGATACTTATCAACGCAATCGAGCATGGGAACCTGGCCATCACTTTTGAAGAAAAGAGCCAGGAACTGTCTTCCGGCAATTACAGCGAATTCATTGCCATGAGACAGACCGATCCAAAATACCGGGAACGTACCGTTACCGTGGATTACAATCTGGACGATGCTGGAGTGGTGTATCGTATCCAGGATCAGGGCTCGGGCTTCGATCATGCAATTCTGGGTAAGAAATTGACTGTTTCCGAGAGTGAAGAGTTACCGCTGCATGGAAGAGGAATCATGATTACTCGTAATGCATTTGACCTTGTTGAGTACAACGAAAAAGGAAATGAGGTCAGACTTTTGAAGTATTTTCGGTAATGCGACAGATCGGAAAATACCAGTGGGTGTGAAGCCACACCTGGATTTGATTGGAGAAGGGCATTATGGAGATGAAACAGAAGAATACACTGAAAAGTCCGCATACTCAGGTTCAATGGACCTTCCTGAGTAATCACTCGCACGTTCTACTGTGCCTCTACAGAGATCCGGACATGAGACTCCGAGATGTTGCTCAGCTAGTAAATATCACAGAAAGGGCTGTTCAGGGCATTGTTCTGGACCTGGAAGAGGCCGGAGTTCTTCGGCGAATCAAGCAGGGCCGCAGGAATCGCTACGAAATATATCGGGATCGCAGCCTGCGACATCCTCTGGAAGAGCACATTCAGGTGGGCCAGATGCTGGATTTGCTCAAATAAAGAAACGCCGATTCAACCATTTACATCGTCTATTGCCTTATGCGCGCTGCTGCTTTCCTGGCCTCCTTGATTACCTTGCTGAATCTCTGTTGTAGCGGATCCGAGATTCAGCAGCGAAGAGTTCAAGTGGATCCAGATACCGGCACGATCCAGCCTCATCCGCCGATTGACGTTGAGCCTTCCGATTCCGCGCAGGTTTCTCTGAGCGCGTCCGAAAAGCGATTCGCAGAACTGGTGAATGAACACAGAAAAAAAGTGGGATGCCCTCCTCTGAAAATCAACGAAAAGCTTCAGAGACTTGCTACAGATCATTCCAGAGATATGGCCGCCAGAGATTTCTTTTCGCACACCAATCCGGATGGTCAGTCTCCTTTCGATAGAATGAAGTCGGCAGGCATTCGCTACTCCTGGGCTGCGGAAAACATTGCCTACGGCCAGCGAACTGCAACTGAAGTGCTGAATAGCTGGCTCAATAGTAGCGGCCACAGACAGAACATAGAAAACTGTAAACTGAGAGAACATGGTATAGGTCACTATTCGGCCACCAATCACTGGACCCACGTTTTCGCTACTATCCGCTAAAAAGCCCCGAACATAAGCTATCTTACAGCGCACTTTTCACTTGAGTAGATACCCCCCTGCTTTCATCTGGGGCAATGGAAAAGAGGAAGCTGGGCACCACCGATCTTGAAGTAAGTATTGCCTGTCTGGGTACCATGACCTACGGCAATCAGAACACGGAAGCACAAGCACATGAGCAGCTGGATCGTGCCGTGGAAGCTGGTATCAATTTCATTGATACCGCAGAAATGTATGCCGTTCCTCCTTCCCCGGAATCCTATGGGAAGACGGAAACCATGATCGGTAACTGGCTGGCTTCTCGTCCCGGAATGCGAGAAAAGATAATTCTGGCCAGCAAAGTAGCGGGCCGAGGTCTGCGATGGGTAAGAGACGGAAATGCAATCATAGACCGAAAGAATATTATGGCTGCCGTGGATGACTCGTTAAAGCGATTGCAGACAGATTATCTGGATCTCTATCAGCTTCACTGGCCTAACCGTGCCTTCTATCACTTTGGACAATTCTGGCGATTCTCTCCGGGCAAAAAGGAAACATCCAGCATCACCGAGAATCTGCATGAAGTCCTGGAAACCCTGGGAGAATTAATCCAGGCAGGCAAGATTCGTCACGCAGGTCTTTCCAACGAAAGCGCCTGGGGTACCATGAAGTATCTGGAGCTTGCCGAACGATTCAAGCTTCCTCGTATGCAGAGCATTCAAAATGAATACAGTTTGCTCTACAGGCTTTTTGAACCGGATCTGGCAGAAGTGTCCATGTATGAAAATGTATCTCTCCTCGCCTATTCGCCACTGGCTACCGGGCTGCTCACCGGCAAATATAGAAACGGAAAAATACCGGAAGGTAGCCGATGGAAGATTCAGTCCGCACGGCATAATCAGAGAAATACTCCTCAGGCCCATGCGGCGGTGGAAGCCTACACCAGGCTGGCAAAGGAAAATGATATTTCGCTGAACCATATGGCTCTAGCTTTCGCTCACCAGCAGTATTTTATGACATCGGTAATCATTGGCGCAACGACCATGGATCAACTGAACTCCGATCTGGAGGCCTTCGAAATGAAGCTTTCGAGTGATCTTCTCAAGCAAATAGAAACGATTCGCCGGGACTTCCCCATTCCCTACTAGGAGATTCCGGTGCAGATTCGCGAGTTGAATAGCAAGGATTTCAAGGGACGGTTCCATTACTTCTACAGAGATAATGGAAAGGATGAGACGATTCTGCTTTTAAGTGGATTTCAGGATACCGGTCGAGGATTCTATTTTCAGGAAGAATATCTATCCCGCAGATTCAATCTAATTGCTCCCGATTGGAGAGGCCATGGAGATTCGCCCAACCTTCCCGAAGGATGGTTCTATTCCTCGGCCATGCTTCTTGCAGATTTTATTCAGTTCACAGCCGAAGTGGCCTCCGGCGGATATCACATCCTGGCCCACAGCATGGGCTCTGCTCTGGCGGCAAGGCATGCAGGACTTGTTCCCGGGGAAATTCGCTCGCTTGTACTACTGGAAGGCTTCTCCGGTCGATGGCCAGTAGACAAAGAAGCGGATCGCATGGGTGAATGGGTTCAGAAACTGCGAAAGGAAAGACCTCCCCGAGATAATCCCATGTCTTCCATTAAAGCG
>JBHIXQ010000397.1:0-3484 GCA_041984705.1 Leptonemataceae bacterium
TCCGGGGCTCGGGAATGCTTTACACTGGATTGGTCCCATTCCGACGGTGGAATACCTTGCCTCGAATGCGCAGAAAGGCCGGATGCCTTTTCATGACCGTACCATCGGCCCTGAAGCACAGTGAGTCGTCGGAGGGCGGCCACTCGCTTCTGGCGGCTCAAAATGTCGTCAGCGGAAGGTGCATCCACGGCCTCATGGATCCATTGAAGCAAGGTGAATCGACCCGCCTGGAGGCGGCATTGATCCAGGTATTCCAACAATGAGTAAGAACCTGTAAGTAATAGATCACGTTCGATGGCCCGACCATCTTCCGCCGGGGCTCCCTCTTCGCGGGAAAACCAGCCATCGTCCATTCGCTGCATCCAGGAACTATAATAGTTAAGTCGATTTGTGCAGGCCTGATTCTTACGTTTTACCCTGGAATGCCAGCGAACCAGCAAAAGAAATACAATCCAGCCAGGCAGGGAAGGCAGGACACGGACTTCGCCCGGAGCCCATATAAAAATCATGGCTACTGATAGAAAAAAGGTGGTCGCTCGAAGGACTGAAATCAGGCGAACCCGTCCCAGGATTTTTTTTTGATGGTCCGTCAATCGACGGTTCGCTTTCTGGATGCGGGAAGACACGTCACCAGAGAGTGGTGATCGGCTCTGCAGTCCATCGAAATCACATGCTCATTCAAGTAGAACATTTAAACAAATCCTTTGTATCCAGAAAACGGAAAGCCGGCATTATGGGATCCATTGCGGGCCTTTTCTCGGGAAAGAAGGAATACATCCATGCCGTAAGGGACATCAACTTTAACATAGGGCGCGGGGAACTAGTGGGCTACCTGGGGCCCAATGGGGCCGGGAAATCCACTACCATCAAGATGCTTACCGGGATTCTTCGACCTACCAGCGGTCTCATTCGCATCGATGGCCTGAATCCGGAGAAATTGCCCGCAAGCTAGGCGTTGTATTTGGCCAGAAAACTCAGCTCTGGTGGGATTTACCGGTAGGAGAGAGTTACGATCTGCTACGCACTATCTACAAGATCCCTCAGCCAAGATTCAAGCAGAGACTGGATTATTTCGTGGATCTATTGAAGATGGAGGACTTCCTGGCCCAGCAAACCAGAAAACTGTCTCTTGGTCAGCGGATGCGAGCGGATCTGGCTGCTTCATTGCTTCATGATCCTCCAATTCTCTTTCTGGATGAGCCCACCATCGGACTGGATATCATTACAAAGGATGTAGTTCGCAAGACCATCAAAGAGCTAAATCAAGAACAGAAAATCACCGTTGTGCTCACCACGCACGATATGGAAGACATCGAGTATCTGGCCACCAGGCTAATCCTTCTGGACCGGGGTCAGGTTCAATACGATGGCCAGCTTAAAGATATTATTGCAAACTATCAGAAGGAAAAGGTCGTGAGCCTGCACCTGGAGCAGGAAACCGATGGAACCTTTTTGAGAGAGAGAGGCTTTGATCTGATTACAGAGCCAAAGGGGCAATTCCTGGAAGTGCGATTGAAGGTGGATGAAAGCGTAAGTAATCTAATTGCCACTCTGTCGGAGCATGGAGCGAGAATCCAGGAGATTACTGTGGGTAAGCAGGATCTTACCGAAACATTGAAAAAGATCTACGCAGGCAAGAATCTGGAGCTATAACATGGCCTATCTGAAGTTTGTCTCCATGTCATTCCAGCGATCTCTGGCATATCGCTTTGAGTATTATACAGCGCTTCTCAATGCTTTTCTGTACATTTTCATTTTCACCAGCGTATGGAAGGCTTTGATTCCGGAAGGAGAAACGGCCAACGGTCTTACCCGGGAAAACATGATCGCCTATGCTGTACTTTCTACTTTGATTAAATCCAGCTTCGGGAGAAATGATTCCTTACTTTCGCAAAAGGTACGTAGTGGTGAAATCGCTGTAGATTTGATGAAACCATTTTCCTTTCCTTTGATGTATCTTTCCGATACTTTCGGATCCTCCCTGTTTCAGCTATTCGCCCGGTCATTACCTCTGCTGGGCTTTTGCGTATTACTTTTTGGAATCAGTATTCCAGTGAATGCCGGTTTGATACTTCAGTTTATTCCGGTTTATTTTCTGGCTTTTATGCTCTTCTTTCTGATGTCCTTCTTAATCAGTTCCTTTTCCTTTTATTTTGTGGAGATATTCCCATTCTGGATATTCTACTATGCGATGATCACTCTTTGTTCTGGTGCCATTATCCCTCTGGATTTCTTTCCTGAGTGGTTGGTGAATATTTTGCTGAGCACCCCGTTTCCCTATCTGTTTTATTTTCCCACAATGCTACTTCTGGAGCGAATGAGTATGCCCTATGAGTTGCTTCTGCTGCGCTACGTAATCCTTCTGGCAGGAGTGGGCGGTCTTTGCTGGTTCAGCTACCAGGGGGGACTGCGAAAGCTGAGTATTGCCGGTGGTTAGAAATCCGGGCGGGCCTGTGGCCGGCCGCGGATTCATGAATTGCATTATAGTTTGAATCAGGTGCATCCAATGAACAACACAGAGATACAGGTGCGGTGTAAATTATGAGTAATCCCATAGCGACAGCACCGAGCGATGCTACGGAAAAACCAACATCGGACTTTCAGTCTTATCTGGCTATATTGCGGGCCGCAGTCCAGAGCAAGATGGAATATCGCGGTAGTTTTGTGGCCTATATCTTTACGTTGATTGGCTTTTACGGAGCCCAGGTCAGCGTAATAGCATTGATGCTGAATCGATTCAAGCAGATGGGTGGCTGGCAACCAGGTGAAGTAGCCTTTCTGTATTCCATGCTGCTTCTGTGCAATGGCGTGGTAAGCGCTGTATTTTCCGGTATGACCGAGTTTTCGGAGCTTGTTCGAGAGGGCACATTTGATCGTGTAATGCTTCGTCCCCTGTCTGAACTGGGGCAGATCCTGGCCATGAAGTTTGAACCCGGGGGCATAGCTCACCTTATACTCGGGTTGGCCGCCTTATTTGTAGCGGACAATATGATCGATCTGGAATGGGATGTAGTGAAAGTCTCCTTTCTGGTTGGCAGTATTCTGGGCGGTGTGTTTATCCTGGCAGGTATTCGAATCATTATCGCGGCGGTTTCCTTTTTTGCCATCAAGAATCAGGGACTGCAACATCTTCTGGTTTTCTCTGCGCGGGAATTCCTGATGTATCCAGTGCATATCTACAGCTTTCCTGTAAGGGTTCTGCTTACCTTTATGTTTCCGATCGCATTCGTTAACTTCTATCCAGCGCACTTTTTTCTGGATCGCACCGGGCAGACTTTATTCCATCCCTATCTGTCCTACATGAGCCTCCCCATTGGAATCTTTGTGCTGGCAGCATCTCTGGTGTTCTGGAGATTTGGGGTGAACCGCTATTCCAGTACAGGGAGTTAGGCAGGAGTTTTTCATCAAGCCCGAAGAAACATCGGAAACTGTATTATTACAGAGCGATTCCGCCGAAAGGGCCAGCCTGCTTCGCTCTCTGGGG
>JBHIXQ010000398.1:0-3483 GCA_041984705.1 Leptonemataceae bacterium
GACTCTGCTGTAGTAATCATCTATCTGCTCCGGGCTCAGCATGGTTTTCTTCATTCGATCTATGCGACGAACTTCCCTGTCACAGAAAAATTTCCCGCTTTCCGAAAGACCAGCTTTGCAGGCCAGATAGACAATAGTATCTGCACCCTGCTCCGGACTTCTAAGGAAAGGCGCAGTCAGAGCTCTAAACACGGGAAGGGAATCTTTCACAGACTGAGTGTCCGCCCAACCGGGATGCATACTGTTGATTCTAATGCCGGTGTTTTTCCATTTTTCCGCCCATTTTTGAGTGAGCAGATTCTCACCTCGTTTGGTTTCTGCGTAGGCCATCACACCGTCGAACGGTCGATTCTCCCAGAGCAGATCCTGAAACTGGATGGGGGCCAGATACATCCCCCCGGAGGAGACATTGATCACCCGCCCGTCTCCAGACCTATTTAATAGAGGAAAAAGGGTTTCTGTAATCAAAAATGGGGCCCGGATATTAACGGCAAAGGTCATTTCCAGCCCATCCGGGGCTTCCATCCGGCGGTCCAGGAGACCCCCTGCATTATTTACCAGGATATCCAGTTTGCGGTTCTGTTGCTGAAACGAGCGGAGAAAGTCCATCAAAGCCCGAACATCCGAAAGATCTACAGTATGCAGCTCTGGCTCCCCGGGGGTATCCATCGTGAGCAGTTCCTTCAGAGCCCGGCTGCCTCTTTCTGGGTCCCGGCAGACCATGTGTACCCGCGCTCCGCGCCGTAATAGCGCCTCAGTAGTGGCCCGTCCAATACCTTGATTGGCCCCGGTTATGAGGGCCTCCTTTCCGGAAAGATCTACATCTGTATCCGATTTATCCCAGGACATTTTGCGGATATGATAGCCTGTTGCGTCATAGCCGGGAAATACCATCCAGTCCAGTGCTCGATCCAGAAAAGAAGCCATAAACACAAGATAACAAGAGATGACGCCGGCGTCAGGAAAATTGCTGGCATCCATGTACCGGATGTGGAATCTGCGGTCAGGGGAACTATGAACGAGAACTCATTTGATTATGATTACATTGTCATCGGCTCTGGCTTCGGCGGCAGTGTTTCGGCCATGCGGCTGGCCCAGAAGGGCTACAAAGTGGCAGTACTGGAGGCCGGCAAACGGTTTCATCAAGACAACTATGCCAAAACCAACTGGCGGGTGAATAAATTCCTCTGGATGCCCAAACTATTTTGCTATGGTATCCAGAGAATTACCATGCTTCGCGATGTGCTGGTACTTTCTGGCGCCGGCGTGGGAGGAGGAAGCCTGGTGTATGCAAATACACTCTATGTGCCACTCCCTCAGTTTTTTCGAAATCCTACGGTACAGAGAATGGGTGGAGAGAAAGGACTCAGTCCATTCTACGACGTGGCCAAGCGAATGCTGGGTGTAGAAACCAATCCCAAACTCTGGGAAGCCGATGAGTTGCTGAAAGACACAGCCTCGGACATGGGATTCGGGGACTCCTTCAAACCCACTCCGGCAGGGGTCTTCTTTGGCGAACAGGGCAAAACCGTGCCCGATCCTTACTTTGGCGGCGAAGGTCCTGATCGAACTGGATGCAATTACTGTGGCGGATGTATGGTGGGCTGCCGTTACAATGCAAAAAACACCCTGGATAAGAATTATCTCTACTTCGCAGAAAAGCTGGGTGCAGAAATCATTCCAGAAACCACCGTAACTCGCATCGTTCCACTTTCCGACGATGGATCGGAAGGTTACGAAATCCGCACTAAATCCACCACCGGGTTATTTGGCGCTCCTCATAAGAAATTTCGCACACGAGGAATCGTTCTTTCTGCGGGAGTTCTGGGCACGCTTAAACTGTTACTAAAGCACCACCAAAAAGGATGGCTTCCAGGTCTTTCTCCGCGACTGGGGGATGTCGTTCGCACAAACAGCGAATCTCTGATTGGCGTTTCTTCGCTGGACAAGTCCCATGACTTCTCCAGAGGAATTGCCATCACCTCCAGCGTTTATCCAGATGCAGATACACACATTGAGCCTGTGCGCTACCCTAAAGGTTCCGATGCCATGAACTTCCTGGCAGCACCGGTTCTGGTAGATGGTGGTGGAAAGGTTCCGCGACAGATTCGCTTCTTGCTCGGTATTCTACGGCATCCCATCCGTGCCATTCGCATGCTAATCCCATTTGGATTTGCAAAAAGAAGCATTATTCTTCTTGTAATGCAGTCTTCGGACAACTACATTCGAATCCTGCGAAAGCGAAGATGGTTCTGGCCATTTTCCAAATCTCTGACCAGTCGCCAGGATCATGATAGCAAGATTCCAACGTTTATTCCTATTGCAAACGAGTTCGCACGAAGGATGGCAAAACGTATGGGCGGAGTGGCACGCTCCACCATAAATGAAGTAATGCTGGATATTCCTTCCACAGCCCATGTTCTGGGGGGAGCCTGCATTTCGCAGTCACGAGAAGAAGGTGTCCTGGACCTACAGAACCGGGTGCATGGTTATAAGAACTTCATCGTCTGTGATGGTTCCATGATCCCCGCCAACCTGGGCGTGAATCCAAGCCTTACCATTACAGCCCTGAGCGAAAGAGCCATGAGCCTGGTGCCGCCCAAAGAGAAGCAACACACATTCGCATTCGAAAAGGACTGGGGTGTGGAGAAAACCCTCACCACGGCCGGACCGGTGCAATAGAGTAACGAACGGACAGCTGGCCCTGATGAATGTCAGGAGCCAGCATCTAACCTGGCCCTCCAGCCGCATTGCGTGGAACGGGCTGTAGTGATAGACGAATGTCTAAGGACCCGGCTCTGAACGCTCCAGTGGCCACCTATCCACCTGGCGCAATGCCTGGATTGATGCTAAAAAGGAAAAACGAAATTACGGAGTAGGAACGGTTCCGCCATGACTATGGCAATTCCGCAAGTGACGTCTCCAGAGAACATCTCTGTCCTCAAGATAGGGCCCCCCGGACTAGTCCGGTCAATCTCTATGGTTGCATGAGTGTCTGACCAAGCATGGTTCGACAGCCCGCCCAAGACAGATACAGCCCGCCGACTAGGCATGTTAGAAACGAGAGCACACGGAAGAAGCAGCTCACGCTGTTCCTATCATTCGTGATGGTAGCCTCTCTGTTCGCGCCCTCGATGTCGACCGACCTCTCCTTCCTCGAACCAGTCGAGAGCCGGCACGACACGGCCAACAACACGCTGAACGACAGTTCCACTCAGACGCTGATGTCGAACCTCAACACGTCGAACCCAGTCGAGGTCACAGGCGTCATGGACAACATGAGCCGAGTCCACCTGGTGTGGATAGAGAACGGCTCCCAACCGCGCCTCCAGTACGCTCTCATACAGACCAACTATGGTCCTCTAGGCGTAGACACCGTGCTGATATCCAACACCCTGATCGGCTACAACAACTCCACCGCGATATCCAGTCCGTCCCTGGTTGTCGACTCGAACAACCGGGTCCACATCGTCTGGGCGATAA
>JBHIXQ010000399.1:0-3482 GCA_041984705.1 Leptonemataceae bacterium
CTTAGTAGTTTTAGTAGATTAAGACTCTTGCATGAAATTCAAGAGAAATGAAACCCGGCCCATCTGGGAAGATTCCATCTCTTTGACCTGGAGCCGTTCTTCTATACTGTTCGCCTTACAGAACCGGCGTCCAGAGCATTTTGCTCTTGCCCTGGAATCCCGGATTGCAGCCTGCTATTCTTCCAGGTCCAGCTCATCGATATTGCCCACTCCCTGCCGCACCAGAACAAAGGTTTTTCCGGTGCAATCCAGAATAGTGGATAGATTATGATGCCTGCTTCCGCCTTCAACCACGGCTGCGATTCTGTGCCCGAACTCTTCATCCAGGTACTCGGCATCCGTAGAGAATTCATCCGGCCTTACAATGGATGTGCTGACCAGAGGAGTATCGATTTTTTCCATAATGGCCAGATGAAGCGGATGATCTACGATGCGGATCCCTACCTCTTTTCTTTTTCCTGTGCCCCTTCGATCCATTTCTCGATTCGCACTTAGAATAAAGGTATAGGGGCCCGGGGTATGCGCCTTGATAAAGCGAAACGCATAGTTGGGAATACTTCGGGCGTAATGGGAAGCCATGGCCACGTCCTTGCAAAGTAGGCTGAGGGGCTGGGATTCCGGGATATCTTTGAGCCGATAAAGCTCGGCGATGCTCCGAGGGGAATCCAGACTGCAGATAAATGCATAAACCGTATCTGTAGGAACTATGAATATCTCCTCACGTTCCAGGCCGTCTACAATTCGCTGAATGGTTCGCTTCTCCGGGTTATCTGGATGACAGGGTAAAATCATATCGTTTGTTCTTTGTTACTTTCTTATTTTTCAGGGCCAGAATCACTTAATCTAAACCAGATTTCTTTCTATTTACTGACCTACTGCGGGTTCTTTTTTTCAGCGGAGGCCACCGTGGCAATCTGTTCCAGTTCGAGCAATGTTTCTCTGGCTTCCTGCCAATCCTGCTGCCGGAAAAGAGCCATTACAGCCTCGGAATCCCGGGACCGAACCATCAATCTCTCAAAGGATGTGATTCTCTGAGATTGCGGATGGTTCAATCTTAATTTTAGGAGCCTGATCAACAGGCCCGAAGCTTCCGAACTCCTGCATACCGAATCCGGGAAATCCGTTATGGTTTCAAGCAAACTATAAAGCTCACTATCACAGACCAGACGATGGTATTCGCTTTTCAGGTTGGCTTCCAGAAAATCTGAATACAGAGAACTTTCGGTTTCCTCTTCACGATCCTTCGCAGGGCAATCATAGCTGAGACAGATGGAAGCCCCATAAAAAGAATAGTTTTGAGATTTGCTATCGCCGGTTCGGGCCGGATGGATAAGACAACCCGGTCTATGGGGCTCAATGTATCCCAGAAATGGGCAGACGTAGGTCTCCGGATTGTGCCTTTCGATACCGGATTCCATATCTTCTCTGGATCTTCTGAATTCCGGAAAGAGAGAGAAATCCATGTTCAGCTCTTCAAACTGCTCCGTACGCCTCACGAGGATGTCATCCTTTTCCTCAGAGGTAAGGTTCAGATTGGCCAGGCCACAACAGGCAAAGCAGGACACGGACTTTTTCTGGCAAGCACTCATGATATCGAAATTAATGCTTCTCTGTCAGACAGACTCTGAGCGAAGCATGACGCAGCAAAAGAGCGTAAAAGGGAGTAAAACGGAATTCCACCGGGCCTTTCCTTTCAGCGCTGATCGCAGTGTTTATGCCTCATCGCTCCAGCCCAGCAACGGATATTGCAGCTCTCGCTCCGATGGATCAAAACGCATATACGGAGAAAGGGATAGCAGGGATCGTCTGGAGGTATTGAAAAAACAGAGCTGACCTGCGGATTTCATTATGGATCTGGAAAGCTGAACATTTTCCATCTGACTGGGCAGTATGCGCATCTCGGTTAGATGCTGTCCTCGGAGTTCCAGAGCATCCCCGGCTGCATCCTTCAGATAAACCATTCGGTAGCGTCCCAGAAAGGATAAATCGGTGAGCAGGTTATCGAACAGATACTGGAAGGTTACCATGTAAGCGTCCGGCGGCTCTCCTTCCTCGGTCAATGACTGGCTCCATTTCAAAAGCTTCTCGATATTGTCGCGATGAAGAAAGAAAGATTCAACAAGACCGGGTGCCGTTAACTCCACTCCCAGCGAATGAACTTTGTTCAAGCCTTCAAAGATTTCATCAGTCCAGGCATTGAAGTCCAGGGTATGATCCAGACCCGGAAGCCGAATCTTTAAACTCTCCAGGTTGCTAAATAGAATGGAGCCACAGATTCCCAGGGTATGGAAAAAACATCGGGACAGATTGGATAACATGAGCCGGCTGTCTGAATCCGGACCATCCTGTAGATCCAGAAACTTCCTGTAGAGTCGACTGATAGGATATGGGTACTGTTGCAGAATCTTTCTGGAAGTAAGAATATTTCTCGATGCATCGAATGTCCTGCGATTACCGGAGCGAAAGATGCGAGTCAGAGGGTTTCCGTGGAGGTTGTAGGCTGCCCAGGTCAGATCATTCACCGGAAACTGCTGTCTTGCATGCTTTCTGGCATCGAACATAGCTTCGCCAACGGATCTCTCTTCGAAGAGTGATCTATAGAATTGCAGTGCAAACTCGAAGGTATGACTGGAATCTCGAATTTCCCATGATGTTCCGATGTAACTTGCAATACCGGCCCTTAGAAAGGCCCCGGCCAAATGATTGAATAACTTTCCTTCATTTCCGGTCTGATCTTCGCCTATGAGCTCCTGTCTGCGAAGATGATCCGGCATACTCATACAGCTATTGGAAAACACCAGTCCGGGTAGAGATCCCATCTTCTCAATTTCTCGAGCGCGAAGAATCTTTCCTTCAGGCAAAAGCCAGCCACTTTCTTTCTGTCTGGGATCGTAATGCAGATGGCCTGCATAATGAATAATATCCCTGTCTCGAATAGCTTCCAGAAGTTCCAGTTTCCCCAGTCTGGGACCGGTTAGTAGTTCAACATCGATTCGGTCCGAGCTTACATCGGCATTGAGAGACTCCAGTAATCCCTCCCCTTCCTGTCGGGCCCAGTCCAGATCCTCGGTAGGATCTGCGATAATCAATACTCTAAGACGATCTCGCTCTGCTCTCTGCGATTCAGACCAGAAACCGGCAATGTTCTTTCCAATAGAAAACTTATCTGCAAGAAAGCAGGTTCCTTCGTAGAGCAATTCCCAGGGAAGACTGGCAAGAGTCTGATCCACATGGAAGAACAGAAAGCCTCCTTCGCTGGAGCGAAGCTTATCCTGGATTGGATCTGGAAAGAACTGGTCAAAGAAAGTCTGACCCGCATTGCGAAGGCGCCTGGATAAATTCAAATCATAGGAAAGCCCGCCTTCATGCACCTGGTTGGACAGATGGGCAATGCGCTCCAGCTCATCCAGAAATTCCTGAATCAAGTCCTGATCCACGCTTGTATGAAGATGCGTATCGCGCCCCGGAGTGCGCCCCTGAAT
>JBHIXQ010000400.1:0-3473 GCA_041984705.1 Leptonemataceae bacterium
GCCCGATAATCAGGCGAAACGCGGCTAATGAGTGAGGATGAAGATTGCCTTCGGCTTCAATTTTAAGATGTCTGATGCGCGGCTTCGATGGGAATCCTGGATAGGAGCGTAACTTGCATCAGGAGCATTCAGGAGTTTCTGTAGATCCAGTTTAGGAGTCTATGAAACCTGGCTTGCGTTTAGCCCGGTGCCAGATATCGTTTGAACACCACCATGTTTGTTGGGCCAATTTTTCTCTGTATTAATTCTTTTAGCAGTTGCTCTTTGTTTTCTTGAGCTCGGGCGGACTGAGGAAGCGAATCGAATTCCTTTTTGGCTTCCTGAGTGAGTGCATCCATTCTCTGGCGCATAACCTTTACCATGGCTCGAAACAGGCCGGGGTCTTCTCGGTCGTTTTCATCGCAGGCTGGCAGTACCTGCTCCTTCCACCAGTCCATAATAATTGCCTTCAGGTATTCCAGAGGAACAAATCGCTCTACCACCTTGCTCTGGGATCCTTTGATTCGGTGCATGCTACCGGTCTTTAGCTCTTTTAGATACTTCTTGCTCAACTGAAAGAAGGTCTGCGGGCCCAGATGAAACAGAAAGGAGTTTCTATATTCCTGTTTGATGCCAGCGTTCAGAAGCGAAATGTCTGCAGCGAGATTGAAGAACACGTTCAAGAAGGTTCGATAGTCGCTTTCTACTTTTTCTACCGGCATGAATCTCTGCCTTCGGGAGTACTGGAGAACAAAATCCGTGCGAATTACATCCTGAAGCGCTCCCAGATGAGTATCTATGTAGATCACCTCCGAGAACTTTTTTCTTTCTTCCGCCAGCAGCTGGGGATCGAACACCAGGACATAATATACGGTGCTGTTCCATTTCTGCTTTCCGGTAGCTCGCAATACATTGGGAGCCTCCGGCGGTAGTTCATTTAGATCTTTCTCCTTTCTGGCCTTAATGCTAAGATCTTCCATGATCTCCAGAGCGGAGGTATCTTTCTCTGTACTGTTTTCCTGGATGTGTTTTTCCAGATCCTCCCGGAATACCACAGAGAGTTGATAATTGATGCCGGGGCTGTAGACTCCAATGCCCCCAAGATTCCTGGTGGATAAGGGATCCTGTTTGAACTGCACCACGCGGCCCATTCGGTCAGCCAGGATTCGCATGGACTCGGTATCATATATAGCCGGATCAATGCGATATTTGATGGCCTGCTCACGTAGCTGAGACGTGGGCGACAACCTGGCCTTTTCCAGGAAGCCCCGAATTTTGGCCCACAGGCCTGATGCCTCCATACTGAATCGCTTTAGATGAACAGCGGTGAGTAAAAAACTAACGTAGGACAGTTTATGGTCAGACGGATCTGCGGAGAAAAAATTGTGGAAATTCTTTCGGGCCTCCTGGTCCGCATTGGAAGGGCCCAGATGCAGCATCGCCTCTCGAATGACACCCTGCAGCTCGGTTAAGGACCTGTCAATATTCACCGATACGTCCTGCAGAGCCAGTCGCTCCTCGGCCGTAATGATGGAGGAGGACAATACCTGACGCAGAATCCGAATATGGGTGCTCTGTCGCTCCAGTACCGGGTTCAGGCCACCTTTAAAGTCGGCAATCCGTTCGAGCTCTGTGTCGGTGGTTGAACCCATGTTGTTACGGTTTACTGGACGCTTGTTTTTGCAAAAAAAAATCGGAAAACTGTTGTTTAGAACAGGGGTTTCTGCACTATTCTATTCGGAGGGAATTCTTATGAGATTATCCATTACAAAAATCGCCCTGCCAGTTCTACTTGGACTTCTGGTAGCGGCAGCCTGTAGCAAGGGCGAAGAAAATATCAAAGGCCAGGACGAAGCACGACCTGTGGCCCGAATCACCTTTATGAGCGGTGATGTTCAGGTCAAAGTCGGAGATGCCATGGCTACCGCTGAAAAAGGCCAGATTCTAAAAAGCGGTTCGGAAATTACTACCGGTCCAGGATCCAGCGCTGAGCTGTTCTTCAAGGATATGGGCATTGTTCGCGTGGGAGCAGATTCCCGGGTGAGCGTAGATTCGGTAGCTTCCAATGAAGTGAATCTCGGGCTCAAATCCGGTAATGCAGGTATGTTCCTGAAAAAGATTCGGTCTGACGATGAGTTCAGTGTACATACTCCTACTTCCGTGGCTGCGGTTCGAGGAACTGCATTCCTGGTAACTGTGGATAGCGAAGAGCAATCCAGAGTTGCACTTTTCGATGGTGCCATCGAGGTATCGGATCGAGACGGAAAGAGCATCGTGATGGACCAGAAAGGTGAAATTACCGTGCAAAGCGGCAAGGGAATCAGCGGTTCCGATGTTCGGCCTCTCAGCGAAGATGCTCTGGCAAGAATGAAGGACATGGCAGTATTCGAGAAGAATCGAATCCTGGAATACAATACCTTTCTGGAAGAACTGGAAGGCTCGGAATGGATGACCAATCTTCAAGTTGAAGCATCTGTGGATGAGCGTATGGACAACCTGGACAACCAGGCAGATCGTCCGGCGGACCGTGTAGTTAAGGCTCAGCGCGCCGAAGAAAACGTTATCCGTCGCGATACAGAAGGGGATCCGCTGAAGATTCCTGCGAAGAAAGACTTCAAGTAATGCTGAGATACCTTTCGGTATGAAAAGCTACATTGGTTTTCGATGGGCTGGCCTCTGGTCAGCCCTTTTGCTTTACGTAGCGCTATTGAGCTGCGGTTCCTCTCAGAATGAATATGATAAGGAGCCGTTGCCCGTAGCTCCCTCGCCCGTGGGTCTGGATGAAAACGATATTACTCTGGTCTTTGCCGGTGATACAAACTTCATCTGGGGCGTAGAAGATCTACAGAAAACCCGGGGTATGATTTATCCGCTGGAAGAGGTGATGCAGATGCTGGAGTCTGCAGATCTCACTTCTGTAAACGTGGAAACAGCCATCACCACACGTGGCACGCCAATCAATGAAAAGAACTATGTGTTCAACTCCAATCCACTTCTGGCAGCTGTGCTTGCGGACGTAGGTGTGGACATGATGATTCTGGGAAACAATCACTCCATGGACATGGGAGATGAAGGAATCCTGGATACTCTGCAATTTGCCCGTCGAAATGGAATGTTTGCCCCTGGAGCCGGACGAAATTTGCAAGAAGCATCGGCCCCGGCCATTGTGGAAATCAAAGGACTGAAGATAGGATTCTTCTCTGGAAATGAAATAGGTCCGGATTCCAATTTTGCATCCTCCAATCGATCTGGCACTGCATCCATTTCCGTGCTTCAATCATCTGTGCGAAACTGGTGCGGCCGATTGGATATGTGCATTGTGAATCTGCACTGGGGGATGGAGTATTCCCCGCATCCCATGCAGTCCCAGAGGTCCACTGCGGAAGCATTGATCAAATCCGGTGCGGATGCAATTATCGGGCATCATCCCCATATTCCCCAGGGTGTGGAAATCATTCAGGGAAAGCCGGTGTTCTATTCAGTGGGAAACTTTC
>JBHIXQ010000401.1:0-3468 GCA_041984705.1 Leptonemataceae bacterium
CTTTCGTCCCATGATTGCTACTGCGTACTCTTTCAATGCATTCAGATAGTCAGGCAGGTGCGGTCCATCCATGGCAAATCCATCTATAGAACCATCTGAATGCGCGATAAACCCATCCAGCGATGTGGCAACATGATAAACAATCTCTTTCAAAGTACACTCCTGTGCTGCTCCGATTAAAACGGAGTCTCAAATTAACGGTATGGATTGCGACGAAATCGCAAAAGGCATGACCGGAAGGCCCTTTTTGTGGATTCAGCGAAAGCTTGTTGGAGTGTTAGATTACCATTGGTCTGATTGCCGTCTTTCGTTGGCAACACCGATGATCGGAGATTCTGAACTATCCAGAAATCAGTCCATCATTTTTTATGCTGTCTGAAACCTCTACATCCAGCAAAGGCAAAGGTTTCGCAGGGCTGGCAAACTGGAATCTACAGAAGGGAGGGCCGGCTAAATGGGGGAATGCCTTAATTTGGTTTATAGGCCTTAATCGTGGGCTTCTGTTCCCCCGGAAAGAATTCCAGGACCGTGGCCGAGGACTCCACTGTGAACTTCTCGGTATGTCCGTGGTAACGGACTTCCACTCCTGGATGAATCAGATTTCGCACTGTCACCTGCAGTAGATCGGGATTGCTTCTATGTTTGGAAAGATAATTATAAATGCTCGTAGCTCTCTTCTGTTTGGCCAGCTCCTCTTTGTATTCTCTGAATGACTGACGAATCTCAGCCTGAAGCGCAACCGGAGGATTGCCGCGATATCTCTGCACTTTGTCTCTATATTGTTTTAATTTGTGCGTCAGCGATTCCAGACTTTGATCCAGACCTTCCAGTTCCTTTTTTGAATGTTCCCATTGTCGGGTATTCTTGTAATGCGTTCCCATAAAGAGACGAGTGACGCTACCTGCTTTACTTCCCAGGTGATCCACAGACAGATTTCCAAAGCAGACCACTTCGCTTCCGGCCACAACAGAGCCGCCGGTTTCCAGTTCCACGTTTTCATGAGAAATTACATAGCTGGAAAGAATGGATTTCTGAATATAGAGGCTTCCATCGCAAATAACAACAGAGTTTTCTATGTAGGTAGAATGAATGCTTCCGCTACATTGCATGGTGCCCTGCCGGGCGGTATTGATTCCCTGTTTTACCTCGATGTCTCCTGCGACTTTCAAATGACCGGATTCGATGGTTCCTCCCACGAATAGATTACCGCCCACGCGAACCTGAGTACCTCGTTCAATGTTGCCCAGAATGCGAACGTTTCCATCGTATTCGATGTTTCCGGATTCCAGACCGGCATTCCCTTCCACCAGTAGCTCCGGGCTTATATCTATGGACTCACCATCATCCACGTAGATGCCATGGATGCGAGCGATGTACTGATTGGATCCAGGCATCTGGCTGATGTTTTTTCCTGGCTTTCTGGGAGCGGGTTTGGGAGGCTCCGGCTGAATCTCATCTCCGTAGAGATTGTAGCCCGGTCGGCCGGGTGTGGCCGGAATGATCTCAACCACGGGCTGACCTTTGTCCACGGTAACAAACTTTTCAATATTGCGAAAGTCAGCCTTTCCGTCTTCGCGGATGTTTACTTTGTTGGCTTCTCTTACCAGACGATGATAGGTACCATCTACTCCCGCAAACGGTTCCTGGCCCCTGGCAACTATGGTCTCAAGGTGGATTGGCTCGATGCTGTTTCTGACTGTATGGACAGCTTTTTCAATGGCCTGCTGATCCACTCCGTATTTGATATTATGTTCATTTAAGGCCTGATAGATCCCGGTGGGAGTAAAAGAGGGATCCGGATGGCCGCGCAGACGAAGCGTGGCAATCATATCGTTTTGAACATTCAGTTCAAAGTGCACCTGACGGTGAGGCCCTTTTTCTTCTGATGTTTCCAATCCGCCCCCAAATTCTACTGGATTTGCCGAGTACCCGGGTTATTTCCGGGGTATGCTCGTACTCCTCTATATATTTACGGCCATTGTGGACCCTCAAATCAGTGGCTACCATCAGAAGATGGAGCAACCTGGAAAGAATCTGGACCAGGACTACTACAACTCCTACCTGGATGGCAAGAAGGATCCGGAAGCAGGCCGAAAAGGCCGTCTGGAGAATAATCTCCTGCGTATGTTAAAAAGTGTCCTTCCGCGGGAGGATACTTTTGAAGGGGCTGATTATGCAAAGAAACTCAAATCCGGAGATTTCGAGTATGAAAAAATCAGCCGTGACTCCATGTACACCAGGGGTATTTTTCATGAGCTGGGATACATGGTGCCGTCGGATTACATGTATATAGTAAAAACCGGTCCCTATCTGGTACTGGCCATCTATGAGGGCGATCCGGAGCGGTTCCTGCTGGACGTCCAGAGAACCCGGGTAGTGAAAAAAGGAGCCAACGGTGAGGAGCATCCGGATACCCAGGAATGATTGAATTTCGGCAATCTGCTTTTGTTTTTCTCCTTTCTCTGCAGAGCCCGTCCTGAATTTCTTATTCCATGGCAGTAGCGCCGCTTCAACAGAAAAAGAGACATAGAGCATTGATCCTTTCCGGAGGAGGAGCCCGGGGCGCCTATCAGGTAGGGGTCTGGAAGTTTCTCCAGGAGATAGGATGGAATCCTGATCTAATCTGTGGCACCTCCGTGGGAGCGGTGAATGCCAGTGCCATTGGCTGTGGTCTGAATCTTCAGGAATTGGTACATCTCTGGAAGACCATTGAAAGAGGCCGCATCTACAGGATTTCCCTCTGGAAGCAAATTGTACATTTCTTTACCCGTCGCGGATTCAGCCCGCTGATGGATACAGAGCCTCTGAAGAATCTAATCCTGGATCGAATGGATCTGCGAACGCTGCGAAAGAGTGATCGAGAGATCATCATTACAGCAGTTAACATCATCAAATCTCGATTGAAATTCTTTAATAATCAGGTTATAGACATTGAGCATGTTATGGCCTCCAGCGCCATACCCATACTTTTTCCCTGGCAATACATCGATGGCGAACCCTACTGGGATGGAGGCGTCATGGCCAACACACCCATTCTTCCTGCTCTGGAGCGGGGCGCAAGAGAAGTGATTGTAGTTCTATTGAGTCCGGTAGGTGGATCGCGGATGCCATTGCCCAACAGTCGTAGACAGGCTGCGGAGCGCGTCTTCGAGCAGTCGCTCATCGGATCCTACGAATCATTTATGGCTCATCTTTCCTGGGAATACAAGCTCAGGGAACAGCAGGGGATGTTTCAGAGTCTGGTGCGAAGGACTCTAACCCTGGGGGACACGCGCATCGCCACCGTAGCTCCTCATCGCATGCTGGGTTTTCAGTCCATCTTGAACTTTACGGCCAGGCAGGCAGATCAATTGATCCAGGCCGGGTACTCCGATGCCCGAAATCAGCTGGCCGAGTACTTTGGTTTACACAGGGCCTGAGTATGCTTCTGGGGCCTGAATGGTTAGTTATGCTCGACGTATATCAAAA
>JBHIXQ010000402.1:0-3467 GCA_041984705.1 Leptonemataceae bacterium
CCGGGACCGGAGGGCTGAGCGGGTGTTGACCGCGGGCCCGAATACGGGATTCGGCCGGTCCGCGGGGTGGCGGATCGAGCGGGGACCGGAGTGCCGCAGACTTCTGAAGCCTTTCATCCAGTGACCGGGCGGCCTGCAATCCGGACCATAGACCATCCTCGTGGAAACCGTAGCGAAAATAGGCACCGCAGTAATGCACAGGGCCCTCTTGATTGATGCGAAGTAGCTCCTTCTGATTCTTCACAGCCTGGACATCAAACAGGGGATGCTCATAATCGATGACCCTGTGGATCTTACTCTCGTCCAGGTTCTGAAATTCGTTGATCGAAACGAAGTAATTCCTCTTTGCTCCCTGTTTGTGCAGATTTTGAAGCCTGTTCATCCAGTACACAGTGCAGGTTCTCTCGTCGTCGGTTACTTTGAAATTCCAGGAAGCCCATGCGTTTCGCTTGCCTGGCATGGATCTTTCGTCGCTATGCAGTATCGCCTGGTTCTTTTGATATTTGAAGAGCTGCAGAAGGTTTCGATGCGCCTCGGGCATATCCCGATAAAGCCTCAGTGTCTGATCTGAATGACAGGCCATAAGCACAGCATCGAACTCATGCTCACCACTTTCGGTTACGATGGTGGCCCCGCGGTTGCTTCTACGGACTTCTCTGGTGGGCTGACTGGTATGAATAGTTAGATCCAGGTTCCGGCGAATGGCCTTTACGTAGTTCCAGGAGCCTCCAAGAAGTGTTCTCCATACCACCGTCTGTTCAATATCCAGCATTCCATGATTCTTAAAAAAACGAAGCAGGGAGCCGGCCGGGAAATCCAGCATCTCCTTCATGGGGGTGGACCACACTGCGGATGCCATAGGAACCACGAAGTTATCACAGAAGCACTTAGAATACCCTCTGTCGCGCAGGTATTGCCCAATGGACAGATCTGGATCGAGATATTCGATTTCGCTGGCCCCTTCTTTAAAGAATCGTTTCGCCTGACTGAGCATTCCCAGAAATGCAGGATTCAGGACATTTCGCTTTTGAGCGAACAATCCCTTCATTCCGATACCACTCCATTGAAGTCCATTTCGCAGGTTCCAGACACTGAATGACATGTCGCTTTCCTGAGACTCCACTTCCAGTTCCTGAAATAACTGAATAAGCTCTGGATAGGTATTGTTATTGAAAACAATGAATCCAGTATCCACGGCCACAGGAGTTCCGTCCTCATCCAGTGGAATTGTATTGGTATGTCCGCCCACGTAGCTATTCTTCTCAAAAATCTCTACATCGTGGCCGTATCTTGTTTTTAAATGATACGCAGCACCCAGACCGGATATTCCACTACCTACGATTCCTATCTTCATTCTTTCCCTCTTAGCTTTTTAGAGTTTGCTGATTAGCGTCACTAGATTTGCTTTTTGATTTCTTCCAGGGCATTCTTTCGCCTTTTGTTGATCACCGGAGGTTCGCAATACTGCAGACTGGTATCATCTTCGTCAGGGGAATAGGAAGCGCGATAACCCCTTCCCCCTATGAGAACTTTCTGTACTCCACTTTTCTCCAGTATTCGGGTTCGAATGCTTTCGATTTTCTCAGGAGACTGAGGCATTACCATGGACAGGCTCAGATTTCGATAACTGTTTCGCTTCAATTCATCTATGATGTGCTCTATAGAAAGTGTTCCTGCATATTTAGCAGGAACCTTTTTCGAGATCAGCAATGCGTAATGTATCAATGCCCCGAGTTCGTGGGGATCACCGGGAAATACACATACCAGCCATACTGGTTCTGCGGGAATTCCCAGTTCGCTGGTCTTGCTGTAAATGTAAGTGAAGAGCCAGCGCGAAAATGCATGTTCCTCTGCTACAGATAGCAGGCCCGCTTCCCATGCGCTTCCGGTGAGCACTACAGCCCTCAAGATAGGCCCGCGAACGAAACTGGAAAAAGGCATACCATGATACAACTCGTCGAATTCTCTCTCAATGCTTGAGAAATCATTGCTGGCGATTCGCTGTATAAGAGACATCTCGCTTTCGGCGAAGTCCTCCGCTCCCATCATTCCCAGAAGGTATTCCCGACCAAGGGATACCACCGACTGAAGCTTTTCGCCTTTTTCCAGAAGCCTTTTCATGTTCTGCAGGACGATGTAGTCTTCGTTTCCGTAGTACCAATAACCGTTGGCACCTCGCTCCGGACGCAGGATGCGATACCGCTCCTGCCATTTCCGTATGCGAGCTCCATCGAAGCCGGTTAGTTTACTCAAATCCTTGATCAGATACTTCATCGTTCTACCTCATACTCGGAACACTCTGTCCGGAATCCATCCCAGGGACTCTGGAAGACTGACTTCCTGTGGTTTTAGTCCCACCCTGCGAAATTCATCTCTTACCAGCGAATTCTCCAGAGCGGCGCCGGTGAATGCGATCTGACCCGCCCCTGCAAGCGCCTGCAATTTCGCGCTTAAATTCACTGTATTTCCAAAATAGTCTATACCGGTGTCCAGATTCACTGCAAGGCAGGGACCGGTGTGCAGGGAGATTCGAATGGCAACTTCGGATTCCGGGTTTAAGAATCTTTTTCGGAGCTCCAGACCTGCGCGATACGCATCCAGTTGGTTTCCAAAGACAGCAAATACTGCATCTCCTACTGTTTTGATTACGGCCCCATCAAATGACTCGATGATCTCGCCGATGGATGCGAAATGGTCCCGAACCCTGCGAAATGCCCCGGTATCGCCCAGTTCCTTGTACATTTTTGAAGAGCCAACGATGTCGGTAAAAAGGATGGTTTGCACACCTATGTCGATTTTTAGATCTCCGGGCAATTGCTCATCCGGGTATAGATGTCGGTAATCGGGCAGTGCGAATAAATCCCCGGGGCGAAGCACTTCGCTGTCAGCATCGGTGCGATCTATAACAAAGGTATGGGCCCTGGCATCGGAGTTTTTGAGTTCCAGTACCGGATTGGGTGCTACATTAACCGAGCGGCCTGCTACGGTGGAACCAGCTTCCCATTGCAACCGGGGCAGGCCATCTATCGCATTGGACTGGAGCCAAAAGAAAGACTGACTTCCCTGCAATCTGGCACGATAACGCCCTTCTTCCAGCGGAATAGCCACATTGTGCTCTTCTCCCGGAATTAGACGGTCCTGAAGTACAATATGTGGTTTTCGCGCCGGCTGTAATCTCCAGACTGTCTTCGCCGGTGGCATCAAAATCAATCTGACAGACATCGCAGCTGCCTCGGGCATCCAGTTTCATCAGACTTCCTTTTTCTTCTCGAACCCCTCGGCAGTGCGGACAGATCACATCCCAGGTTAGATTAAAAAGGCCGGTCTGACATCCATCCAGAAACGCTCGCAACAACTGCCGGCTGTCCAGGTTCATTTGCCGGGCCAGCGCCATGGGGCGAATGCGATAGAGATCTACATCATCCCAGCGAGTAATAATATTTACCAGTGCTTCTGAGATTTCTGAA
>JBHIXQ010000403.1:0-3465 GCA_041984705.1 Leptonemataceae bacterium
AGCTAGATCTATTGGCGATTTTCATGATGAGAATTTTAGATTTCCTTGGTTGCGATTAGCGACTATTACCGAGGCGTTTTTTCAGAGGTATTTTTTGTGTCTTTTTTGCATTGTTTTGTGATTTTTTTGCATTTTTTTTCGGTGAACTTTTTTTTGGCAACGCATTTTCAAGATACAAATTTGTGAAAATAACATATTATATAAAGGCTCAGCATCTGTTGTGAATGGGGAGTTTTCTTTTTCATTCGTTACTTCAGTTTTGTTTTCTGGCCTTCAATCGTTCAGCCTGACTGACAATATCCGTTACCCGAACACCGAAGTTCTCGTCAATTACAACTACCTCCCCCTTTGCAATAAGCTTTCCGTTTACCAGAAGATCCACCGGCTCACCGGCAAGTTTATCCAACTCGATAATGGATCCTTCACCCAGACTGAGGATTTCCTTGATGTATTTCTTGGTTCGACCCAGCTCCACAGTGAGGGTCATCTCCACATCCATGAGCAGGTCCATGTTCGGAGTGAGTGGTCCCATGCCTGCATTGGATAGCTGTGGAAATCCCACGTTCTTAAGGGGATTCTGTCCCGGCTGAGGCCCCTGGGGTTGATTTCCCATTTCCGGATTCATCATCTGACCGCCGGCTGCTGCTCTTCGCGAGCGCTCATGCAGCGAGCGAGCCATCTCCAGAGGTAAAAGAAGAGTCACTCTGGAATCAATGGTATTTTCTACTTTGAGGGGAATCTGTACACGAAGCAGTCGCCCTCCCCCGACGGGAAATGTAGGCTCATCCGCAACATTCTTTACATCCAGCCCCAGCGGTGTCACGGCTTCTCCTGCTTTGACGGAGAATTGATTCACCATGGAAAACAGAAGGGGGCCCATGGCATCCTTGATGGTGGCAATCTGAGCACTATCCAGGGTCTCGCCGCCTTCTTCCGAGGCATCCCCGCCCATAAGCAAAGAGCTGATCTTACTGGCATCAGAGGTGGACAGAAAGAGGGCTACCGACCCGGAAAGGGCCCCGGTAAGATTCTGAGAGAAATATACATAGCCCGAGGAGAACTCCTTTTCGGCCTCCTCCGTGGAACGGACCTCTGCGTAAGGATTCCCCAGGTTCACCGACCTGGATAGAATCATGGATAAAGACTGGGTGCCGGATCGGAGGCCCTGAAAGGCAATATCTGCCAGGCTTTCCTTTTCCAGAGGAGATAGATCCTCTCCTCCCCCCTGATTCTGGGCAGGTCCTGACTCCGAGGCCTGGCCGGATAAATCATCCGCCCCCTGCAATAAAAGATCGATTTCTTCCTGCGTTAATGATCCGTCCGCCATAATGCTACCTGTGGGTATTATCGGACATATTGTCAAATAGAGCCATTAGATTCTTTCTTTGAAAGCCATCAAAGTGCGTCCGTGCACCTTGATGGGAATGATTCAGGCCTCCTTGCGGAGGCTACAGACCTCCTGTCTGCCGTGCTCTGCAGAAGCAGAGCACAGCGGTGCGGCCTGGAATGCGATGACTGTCATGCCCTCATGAGCTGAAAGAAACGGAGATCGGTACCATCCTGCTGGCCACGGCTGGCTTTGCGGAGCCAGCCCCCCTTAATCCGGCGGGTCCGGACGAGCAGGCGCCAGGAGGGCGCCGTCCGGAAATCGAGACAAGGAGGGATCGCTGGCCGGACGAGTCCGGATCCGCCGGATCCCTGTTTGCTACGAAAGCTTCGTGAAGAAGCTTGGTTAGAGTGCCCCACCGAAAAAGACGTCCATGTATTCTTTCGGTGGGGCGCATTCCGGGCTGCGCCCGGTGTAAATCTCCTATTTGCTACGAAAGCTTCGTGAAGAAGCTTTCGTAGGGGGCCATGCTAATAGAAATACCTTCTTTGGTGACGGTCCAGGGAATGAGCTGTCCATCGAACAGATCCACCCGACGTTTCAGATCCCCGGTGGAAAGGGCTTCTGGCAAGGGAACTTCGATGCGAGCGGGCTTATCGGTGGGATTCCAGATTCCCAGATATCCAGCAGGGTTATAGGCCCCCAGAGGAAAGGGATTGTGCAGAGCGGCCAGAGGAATGGCTGTTTTTGCAGAACACTTCTTATTAATCTCCAGAATCTTTTCCAGCCATTCGAACCGGGGGCCGTCCAGTAGCTGTAGATCATCGCTGATGAGGATCATTCCCCCTACCAGAGTCATAATCACAGCCGACAGTCGAATCTGTGCATCGGAAAGCTCCGTTTCGCGATTTCGCAGCATCAGGCAATCGGGATCATTGAGCCAGAGTCTCTGATGCATAAAGGAACGAAGCAGATTGTTCTGCAATGCTGGTCTGAGAGCAGGGAAATTGCGATCCCCCAGAATTTTACCCAGGAAAGGCTTCTCCCACATATGGTTTACATCCATACTCACTCTCTGGCCATCCACAATGCCGATGCTGGGATACAGAGGACAGCCACATCCAAGCAGGAAGGTCTTCTTTCCGGCCGCTTTTCGAATCGTCTCCAGAGCCTTCCTTAGCCGCATGGAACCACTGGTATCCATAGAATGATAGCGGCCGCGAAAATAGGGCGTGAAAAGAAAGTCTAACTTCAAGTAGGTAAAGCCAAGATTCACAAAATGCCGGGTTACTTCAGCAATATAATCCAGGAATTGAGGATGGGTAACATCCAGAGCATAGGTCTTTCCGCCCCAGTTAGGATTGATCAATGCGCGCACGGGTCGACCGGACGGACTTCGTAGCAATAGCTCCGGATGCTTCTTGATTAGATCGGCATCTGGCCGCGCCAGAAACGGAGCAAACCATACTCCGGCGCGATACCCGGCCTTCTTGATCTCTTTAACCAGAGGCCCCAGACCGCGTGAGAATTTCTTATTGGTTTCAAGCCAATCCCCTATGTTTTTTTGATATCCATCGTCAATCTGAAATACATCCAGCTTCACTTCTCTGGCTTTTAGAAGCATTAGATTATGCGATAGATTTTCTTCATTAATTCCTGTGTAATAATGATACCAGGAGCACCATCCCGTGAAGTTCGCGGAGCGATTCGGTGGGTCCGGTAAATCTCTGCTAATCTCTTGAAAGGACTTATCTATGAATCCAAAGAAATCCTGCCGGGTTTCCTGAGACCGAAACCCTCTTACGACAGCCAGTGGAATGATGGAATGGGATACAGATCTTTCGCCGTTAAAATCCCAGATGATGCGAAATTCCTTCAGGGATCCATCCGACGGATTCAAATGGATGCGATACCGCACATGCTGCGAGCCCACTTCTGCCTGACCCAGAAATATCATCTTACCGGAGTCAGAAACCAGAGAAACGACTCCTTCTGAATGGAACAGTCCTCTGGTGGCGGCGGAGTGCATTCGGCCGGGAAGACGTGAAGGAAATGGTGTCTCCGGGTTTTCATCCATATCATGTTTCCACTGAAACCTGGATTGAAGATCCCGATCCCTGGCGCCTACCACCTGACAC
>JBHIXQ010000404.1:0-3465 GCA_041984705.1 Leptonemataceae bacterium
TCCAGTGCGCACCCGATCCAGCACCTGTCCTTTTACTTTGTCCAGGGGCTCCAGGTCCGGTTTCTCTTTCTTCCAGCTTTCATACTCGCTCTTCAATTCTTCATCGCTGATCTGGACTTGATCATCGAAGCCGGCCAGCAGGCTTGTTTGAGTATAGCGAACCATGCGAAAGCTTACTGTAGTGGCCCTGGAGCGAGTGGCAGCTTCGATCAATGCCGGGGAGGATTCCATGGCCAAAATGGCCGTACTTACTCTTCGAGCACTGGCTTCCCGGCTTCGTAGCTTAACCGAAGCCTGCTGTACAATATCTCGATAGAAATCCTGAACGGTCTGTCGATCCGCTTCCACCAGCACTTCCTGGCTTTGATAGGCCTGGCGTGCCAGCTCTACCAGATCACGTTCTATTTCCTCTTCGGAAGCGTCCAGGCCAAGACGCTCGGCCATCTTTGGCAGTACATAGAGCTCCTGAAGAGTGCTTTCCAGACAACCGTTCAAGAAAATGTCCGGAACTTCGCCGAACTGGGCGAACCGCTGCTTGCAGGCATTGTAGGCAAATCCATAGTTTTCTTCGGAGATATCTTCTCCATCGAAGGAGCCGAATTTGGTCTGGCCGGCGAAAATCGCCAGGATTTCATCCATAGGTTGACTGGAAAAAGTCACCCCCATCATCAAAACTAGAAAGATAACAATGATACCTGCTCCCAGGCGTTTTACATAATCGATGATGTTTTTCACGGGTCGATTTTGCCGCCCCCGAGCCTGTTGACCAGTCTAAAACAACTGTAAACAGGGTCCAAAAGAACCGTGCAGGGTTTGGCTACACAGGCCGATATTGTCCAGGAGATGTACTACCTTGCCATCACATTTATTTTCATCGGGCTGGGCTGCCTGCTCTATCTCTTTGTAGTGCGCAGCTTTCAGGGTCGACATGACTCGGAGATGCCGGAGCAAGGACCGGAGGAATCGGGACATGGCCGGAGCCCGGCTACCGGCAGAGGACCCATTTCACAGAATGAACTGGAGGAGTTCGGGTTCGCAGAAACAGAAACTTCATCCTTTCCCATGGAGCAAGAAACCGAACGCTACGGTTCAGCAGTTTCAGGATATGGGTACAGCCAGGGATATGCGCGGGAACAATCGCAACAATACCAGGATCTGGCCCATCGCAGAAGTTCAGCCCATCCGCCCGGCCATGGTCCCAAAACAGGCTCCCGGGAATCCCTGTGGTCCAGAAGCGTAGCCACCACGGAACCGGGATTTCGTAGATCTGTAGCAGGAAAATCCCGATTCGAAGGAATCCTGTTTCTGGACGAATCCGGCCAGGCGGTAAGTGCAGCAGAAAACTGGCAGCAGGTATCGCCAGATCTATTCAGCAAACTAAAGCGCATGGGGCCCTGCCAGCTGCAGTATTCGGATCGAATGTTTTTGATTCATAGCGATACGATTCGGCTTCAATACCGGGTAGACGACCTGACCCGGATTTTGTTTCTGGACAGTGGATTTGCCTTCATTCCGGAACGCGGAGGACCTTCTCCGTTAATCCTGACACGGGAGGTAGATCGATTTAAAAACTTTCTCAGAGACAATAGTTTGTAATGCTCAAAATGCCCGAACCCATGTCCCGGCGAAAGAAGAGCCGTGGACGACTCTGGATCTGGTTCATCCCACTTTCCCTTATAGCCGTGGCCGGTTTTTTTTACGGCCAGGATGTATTTCGCTATTTTCAGGTGCGATTTGCTTCTGATAGCCTGCTGCGATTGCAGGGCCGCACCGATGCGTATCTGGCCTCCTACGCCCGCTATTCTGAAATGGTGCCACCCGCTTCTACAGAAGACCCGGCCGAGAATCCCTATTTCAAGCTCCAGGACGCTCTGTACCAGCAGATCGATGAAAACCGAAGGATTATAGAGATTATCGCCAGAACCGAAGAAGACCTGGGAACCATGGCCGCCTGGAGAGGCAGGTACGAACTCTACGAATTGCTTCTAAGAATCCAGCTGGATAGCCGGAATCTCATTGAATTTTCCGGTCGTGGATACCTTCCTCCGCTGCGCCCCAGCCTCCTGGAAGAAAAATCCGTTCAGAGCATTGGCTTTGAATTATCCCGTTACATGCGTAGAGCTCTGGCTTATAATCCAGATGGTAGCTACAAATCCCTGGCTCACTTTGGAGTAGCCCTGGGGGATTTGATGTATTTCGGAAGGACGGACCCAGCTATCCTGGAGCATCTCCATGCAGTAAATCCAGCGGAGCTGCCACCAGAATTACAGAAGGAATGGATGTGGGTGGCCGCAGGACTTTATGCTCTACTGGGAGATCATCAAAAACTCAAGGAAATCACGGATCCTCCCGCTGCTCAAGATCCCGCCCAGACACCCGGGGAAGGAAATCCGCCGGTAAACACTGGAATTGATTTTTTGGAACCCTACCAGAAGCAGTTGCTGCTGGGTTACGCGAGGTTCCAGGCCAGGGATTACATGCAGGCTCTGTACGCAGTACGTCTGGTGAAATATGATCCATCGGTTCCGGACTTCTATCGAGCTGAAGCAGCCCGAATGGAAGGTGAGATCAATGCAAAACAGAATGGACCCTATTTCGCAATTCCCTACTTGCAGGAAGCCCTTCGAATTTCCGGCGATGATCCATTTTTGCAGGAGAGATTATCTGCATTCATGCCGAAAAATAGGTAGCGACGGCGATTAGTTGACACCGTCGCTGACTAACGGAGACCGGTAATTTGATCTTCTTCTACCCTGGCGAACCTGGATAAATTTTATGCTTCTTGATAACCTATACGGACTTTTTTCCAACGATATGGGAATTGACCTGGGAACGGCCAATACCCTGGTTTATGTGAAAGGACAGGGCATTGTGCTGTCCGAACCCTCAGTGGTTGCGGTTCAATCCTCCACCGGCAAGGTACTGGCTGTCGGCCATGAAGCCAAGCGGATGCTGGGCCGAACACCGGGTGACATTGTAGCCATCCGCCCCATGAAGGATGGCGTGATTGCGGACTTCGAAACCGTAGAAAAGATGATCCGCTATTTCATTCAAAAGGTGCATAAAACCACCACTCTGGTAAAACCCAGGATGGTGATTGGAGTTCCCTCAGGAATTACTGAAGTAGAGAAGCGTGCCGTGCGGGAATCCGCCGAGCAGGCTGGAGCCCGGGAAATCTTCCTGATCGAAGAGGCTCTGGCAGCCGCCATTGGCGCCAATGTCCCTATCCATGAACCAGCAGGAACCATGATTGTGGATATTGGGGGTGGAACTACAGAAATCGCTGTAATCTCTCTGGGAGGGATGGTAATTGCTGATTCCATCCGAATTGGTGGAGACGAGTTCGACGAAGCAGTTATTCGACATCTTAGAACCCAGTACAACCTGGTGATCGGGGAGCGGATGGCAGAGGATGTGAAACTTACCATCGGAAATGCCTATCCAGAGAAAAAGCAGGAAGTTATG
>JBHIXQ010000405.1:0-3462 GCA_041984705.1 Leptonemataceae bacterium
TTTAGCTGCAAGTTTGCTCATTTCATTTCCCCGCAAATAGGTTAACCTGAAAGTTCTAAGTCCAGGACGCCTGGTCCTGCATTCCCGGAAATGGCCCGCTCATACCGGAGGAAATCCGGCCGCTCTTCTCCAGGCACTGATCTGGCCCAGATGAATTCCTTGATGAGCCAGCATAATGTAGCCCAGCGCCATCCCAGAAACAGGCATGCCTTCCTGCCATCGCTCCAGCTGCACCGGTTTCTTTAAGGCTGCCTCACCCATTTCCCGTAGCAGGGCTGCGGCGGCCAGGTTTCCTTCCTGAAACGTCCGGCTCAGTTCTTCTCTTCCAGGATACAGGGATGCATCCTGACTCGGGCTGGATTGCATACCGAATGGATGGTCTTTAGGATCTGGAAAGGACTCTCCTTTCATTAGGCTCTGCATAATTGGTAGATAGGCATTTAGATGACTCAGAATCCAGGCAGCATGGTTCATACCGGGTTCGGGTTGCAGAATCATTTGCTCATCATTCAAGTCCGCCACCAGCTTTACCCCATAATCGATCAGTCGGGAATG
The DNA here is from genome assembly GCA_041984705.1 of Leptonemataceae bacterium. Classification (GTDB taxonomy): domain Bacteria; phylum Spirochaetota; class Leptospiria; order Leptospirales; family Leptonemataceae; genus UBA3465. Next base: position 556 of record JBHIXQ010000405.1, read on the forward strand.
TCCGGTTAGTATTACATCAATCACCTGGCGATGAGAAAACCAATCGGCTCCCCTGTCAAGGGCAGATCCCCCGGGGCTGCCAGCTCATTTTCTGTTCTTTAATTTTTGCATCGCATCGGAGATTCCATAGGGCAAATACAGGATGGCGAAAAAGGCCAGAGCCAGAAGGAGCATAAAAATCAGATAATAGGGCCAGGCAGGTAAAACATCCAGAAGACTGGCAGATCCCGGCTTGTAGCACAGAAAGAAATAGTTACCGATTTTGTAGGGAGGCACAAACTGCATCAAATAGTTTAGGCCTCCTACGATGGGACCTGTTAGTATCAAAAAGGCCAGCGCTTTCCATATTGAGGCGGGGTAGGGGCGGTATTTTTCGGAGGCGATCAAAAACACCACTGCGGCCAGGATCAATCCATGACTGAGAAATAGCTGAATAAATCTAAAATGCGGAAATCCATGGGTCAAATACGGAGTAAGTAGTGCCTGCAGAGAACCTGCAATGCCTGCGAAATACATTATTTCAAAGAGCAGATAGCTCTTTGTCCAGAGCATAACCGCGCAAAGCAGTATACTGAGCCCGCATAAATGAAGAGGTAGATTTTCCGTTGGATTGAACTGGGTGAATCCTTTACTGCCCCAGACGGTAATCGAGATTTCGCTTATTACCAGAAGCCAGGCCATGGAATGGGCCCCGATGGTTCGGGACCTGGGCGATGCATTTCGAAAGAAGAAGTAAATCCAGACTAAAAGTGCACCCAAAGCCAGCAGAGTAAGCCAGTGGGCTGCACCGAACATCGTAAATGGATTGTGGACCTCATAGCTAAAGTACTGCATAAGCACCTCGAACGGAGTTCCGGACACTGCTACATCCCGGATGGAATTTAGCAAGAGGAATGTTTGGGCAAAAAAAAAGCCGAATGAATCATTCGGCCCTTTTTCGTATCGAGTTAATCTGGCTTACCAGTCTCTTCCACGGTTGCCCGAGTTGCGGGGCTGGGCCTCATTTACTCGAATATTTCTACCATCTACTTCCTGGCCATCAAATGTAGAAATGGCTTTTACACCTTCGGCCTTCTCGGACATTTCAACGAATCCGAATCCTTTGGATCGTCCAGTGTCTCGATCGATGATGATTTTGGCGCTAACTACGTCGCCACAGGTTGCAAAGAGACTGCGAAGAGACTCTTCCGTTGTTCCGTAATTGAGGTTACCTACATATAGGTTCATATTGCTCTCCTGGCATGCTAAAAATCAGATCCAAGCATTCTTGCTCGAACCGGTGGAGAATCCACGGATCTATGACGGTTAAGCCAGATCTCGGAGGATTCTGCCTTAAATGAATCCAGATTGTAAGGAATAAAAAACGCTAGGTCAGGACTGGGAAGTCATGGACGGGAAGAGAAATATTCGACACAAAACAAATTCATTTAACCGTCGCCACCATTCCATAGGGGATCTGCAGGTCAACACCTATCGGTGCGGGGTCTGCTACAGCGATGGCTCCCCGGATCGCAAAGATAGGCCCGCAAACTATAGCAGACCTGACTTTTCCGGGGTGTAACGGCGGATTCAGGCTGTCTTTCGTCGTGGCACGGCTTCCATTTGTAAGAGCCATTCCTTCCAGTAGGCTCCCCATCTAAAGCCTCCCATGCCTCCGTTGGCCGGCAGGGCCCGATGACAGGGAACAAGCACGGCCAGCTTGTTCGCTCCGCAGGCCTGGCCCACAGCACGAGCGGCGCCAGGATTGCCTGTGGAAGCGGCAATTTCTCCATAGGTTCTGGTCTGGCCTTCCGGGATACTCTGCAGAGCATGCCAGACTTTCCGCTGGAACTCGGTTCCGCGAAGATCCAGAGGAGGCACAGGCATTGCCGGGCGACCGTCGGAATTCAGAACAGGCTGGAAGCTTTTCTCCGGAGCCACGGAAGAATGGGGAAAATCCTGACGTAGATCCTCCAGAAGCCCGGTTTCATCGTTTCCCAGATACAGGGCAACGATTCCTCTTTCGCTGGTGGCCACCAGGGCACATCCTTTTTCGAGGGATTCAAAATGCCATGTTATCGATTCCATTTGTTTCATTGTCCCATAATAAGGGCAACCTGCGACATATTTCCAGAGAAATTGGTTTTTTTTTGCGCGGAATCGAGCATTTCCCACCTGGAAGAAGGCTGGACCTACCTACAGCATTTCCATCTCCATAAAAAGCCTTGCGGTGCATTTTGTAGATGCCATAGTCCGCCCCATGAAAATGAAGAGTTTAAGTCTCCTGGTCGGGGCCATGCTGTTTGGTCTGGCCTACTGCGGAGGAGGAAGCGGAAGTGGGGGAGACCCGAAGGTTGGGGACTCCTGTGAAGGGATCAGTGCTGTAGAGGCAAGAATAGCCTGTAGCGAGAACAATATTATCTTTTGTTCTTCCTATACAGATTACGAATATAAGCTGCAGAATGAATGCGGCGAAGGTCGCACATGCGAAGTTGCAGAGGATGGCAAATCAGCCACCTGCAAATGATTTTCCGCCACCGGACCATCGCTGGTTCGGTGGCTTTCTGTTTCTAGTAATCCCCTTCATTGGCAGCCATACCGGCCCCGGCTGGCTGAAACTCCGGCATGGACGGGGGCTCGTTATGCGCATGTTGCCGGGCGGCCCCCGTTAAGGAACTCTGCACTGCCTGCAATAGAGCGCGGCCTCTTGCTTCGGCTTCGCCTTGAAACTGGCCCTGGGCCAATTGCTTTTCCAGAAACCTTCTGAGACGAGCAGAGCGGCTTCTCCAGTTGTAGTCCACCGGGTAAAGCAACAAGCGGCTATCTCCATGGGCCACCGTTTTGAATCCCTGGCTTTCAATGAACTTTTCCAGTCTGTTACTACCGAGCTCTTCGGCCACTTCAGAGACTCTGCGTGGGCTGTGCTCT
>JBHIXQ010000406.1:0-3461 GCA_041984705.1 Leptonemataceae bacterium
TGTAAGGGCGCTCCTGACTTCAGATCCGGATAACTACGAAAAATTCCAGGACCAGTTATACAGAAATACTGTGTATCAGCCGGCCTACTACAATTCAGTAACCCTGCAGTACGTTCATGTCCTGGTGGCCCGCTCCAAATTTGATCGTGCGCGAACGGTGCTGGATTCATTGAGTAATCAAAAGGTAGAAGCCGTTCATAAAATGAAATATAATACGGCCGCTCTGTCCAATCGCGCCTTGATTTTCAATTCAACTTCGGAAGAACAAAAAGCTTCCGCTGGAGTTTCTCGCAGCAGACTGCTGGAAGAAGAGATTCAGATGTTTCTTTTATTCGATCGTTCGGACAGGGCAAAGTCGGCCATCGCACGCTACAAAGAGGAGCTGGCGAATACCACTGTTGATGAAAAGACAGAAGGAAACTCTCCCTCGGAAGGCCAGAGCAGACCTGAGCCGGAGCCTGAACCGGAATCGCAGGCAGGCTGGCTTCGTGCGAAGCCTGAGATTTTTGAGTATATTGCCCGGGTAGAGCTTCTGGATTTTCTCTTTCAACGGAAGGATGTAGCCCGAGCCACGGAAATAGCATCGTTCTGGGTGCCTCGATCTTCGCAATTCAAGACCGCCGCCGCCGATCTAAGTGAAGTTCAAGCCCTTATTTCCAGAGATGCAAGATGGGCAACTCTGTTCGGAGAAAAACCGCCGACCCCTGAAACACAGACCCCTTCGCCGGAAACCTCTTCAGAACCGCTGCCGGAAAGGGATAATCCTGCTCCGGAGAAAGAGGATGCAGAACCGGAAAATCCGGCCTCTCCGGAAGGAGGACCGACGAAGCCGCAATCAGTAACCTCTGAACCCGAAACCGAGCAGGAAAACTCCCAATCGCAATGAAGACCATCGTATAGTCCCGACCATGCCAGAGATGCCAGAGGAAAACCAGTAGAAATCAAGCCTTCTGACAGTCAGGTTGCCGAATGGAACATCCGACTCTAGCAATGCCGCACCTGCTGGGCATCGTAAACATTACCACCGATTCTTTTTCAGACGGCGGTCAGTATCTTGAGCCGCAATCGCTGGAAGAACACATTCTGAAATTATGCGAGGATGAGTGTCCCATCCTGGATCTGGGAGCCGCAAGCAGCAATCCTGCAGCGAATCCCGTGGATACAGAGCTGGAAATTGAGCGTCTGGGTGTTGCTCTGGGAATCGTTCAGTGACTGAAAGATAAGGGACAGATTTCCAGGGATGTAGAAATATCCATAGATACGTTCAATCCGGAGGTTCAGAAATTTGCTCTGGATCAAAACATCCATTACTTAAACGATATCACGGGCTTTCCGGAACGTGAAATGTATCCGACCCTGGCTGCTTCCAATTGCAGACTTATCATTATGCATTCTATCCAGAGAGGCATTGCCAATGAAACCAGAGTATCGCCAGAGCTTATTCTGGATCAAATTCGCAGCTTTTTTCAGAAGCGATTGCAGGAACTGGAGTCTGCAGGGATTTCCCGGAAACGTCTGATCCTGGATCCCGGAATGGGATTCTTTCTGGGCTCGGATCCGGAATGCTCCTATCGGGTGCTTCGCAACCTACAGAGCTTGAAAGAAGAATTTGGGCTGCCTTTACTGGTTTCCGTTTCCAGAAAATCCTTCCTGGGTGCAATTACCGGTACACCTCCACAGCGTCGATGGGCTGAAACCCTGGCATGCGAACTATATCTTGCAGAACAAAAGGTAGAATATATTCGCACTCATGATCCTGAGGCGATATACCGTGCCCTGGCCATTCAACAGGCCATTGCCGGCCATCAACATTGAAACCAGAACCTTTGGTTACGGGACGGGCCCGTTCTCTTCGCCGGCCAGGATTCGCATCAATTCGGGACTGAACTCTACGAAAGGATCTCTTCGACGCATCATGTTCTCCACCGGACTGGCTGGAGGAGAGTCCCGTAATACAAAGCCATGATCCGTTCTTTCCAGTACCTTCAAACTGTAGTTTGAGAAATCGCTGCTGCGAACAAAGTTTTCCTGATCTCTGGCATCTTCCGGATGAATTTCTTCATCGTATTCGGAAAGAACATGAATAATGTCGAGACCGGGCCTTGATTCAATTAGAGAGCGAAGAGATGCAGGAAAGTCAATATGGGCGGCCGCCCTGGTCCAGTCTCGATTGGACGGACGATACAAATGCGAAATGGTTTTTTCCAGAGCTAGAATGTCCGAGTGAAGCTTTTGCTTTTTTAGATCCTCGAGGCGCTCTTCCCAGGCCTCCTCATCCATTTCCGGAATTTCGCCGGCTTCAATCTTTTCCCGATGACGCTTCCAGGTGCGTCCAGCATCTTCCATTATCTCATCCGAAGCTCCCGTAAGCTCCATGTTATAAAATACACGACCGGCCCATTCTTTTAAAGGAGTGCCGGAATAGGCACAGTTCGCCAGAATCAATCGATCCGGCTGAACTGTTCGAAAGGCTTCCGGTTCCTGCAATGAAATGACAGATACCAGACATCCTTCCCCTACAGAAAGAATACTTATGGGCGCCCGGGGCAGATCTTCTTTTTCCATGGTGGACTGTAAGGCCTGCACTACATCCAGAAATGCTCGTACCGATTTTTCTGGATCTGTCAGATCGATGGATTCATCTCCACTGCCCGGCGGGCTGTATCGAACCACAGCCAGATTGCTTTCTACAAGACGGCGAGCAAATCGCAATCCGGGACGGGTTTGATTCCCTGGAGAATTCCAGTCTTTATCGTAATCTCTGTCCGGAACAATAATGATGTATCCGCGAGTATCTTCCGGAAGCATCAGTTCAGCAGTCTTAATCCAGGATGGAGCATCGCCGGACTTTTCCTCCGCTAGCTGATAACGCCGAAAGTCGGCTCCGCTGAAGTCCAGGCCCTGTATTATGGTTGGAAGATATACAAAGACACCCAGGCCCGCAAGAAGTAGACCAACCAACAGGAATGTAATTAAAATAAGCTTCTTCATTTGCTTCCTTGATCCTATGCTCCAGGTGTTGCTTCGCCGGTGGGCAGCGATTGTCTTGTTTCGGCGCCCTTTTCACGCGACGCCGATTCGCTAGAAGACAAAATAGATGAATTGATGACCGGACTGGGATAGTGCAGGCAGCATCCAGCCGCCCAGCAATGTTCCCAGAATCAGTAACAACCAGAATTCGTATCGACGGAAGCGCTGGAAATGCTGCGGTTTGTACTGAACCCAGTGGAAGAAAAAAGCCACCAGAAACATAACTGCGATGGTATCCAGCTGGCTCATTTCCTGGCTGCGAAAGACTTCGCTGCCAAACACGGATTCCAGGGTCTCTGTGTCGCCGCCCGCTTCTTCGTAATAATCCGTTAGATGATGACTTCCATGAGTAAATATACCGGAGATCATCTGCCCCATGATTTCAGTGGAGCTGATTTCCATTCCCTTATATTGCACAGGATGAGCTCGGA
>JBHIXQ010000407.1:0-3177 GCA_041984705.1 Leptonemataceae bacterium
CTATCAGGAGGGGATGTATTCCTTAGAGTGCCTGCCAGAAGCGGAAATAAAAGCAGGAGAGCAGCTATCCAGCTTTGAGTCAGCAGTCCAGGGGTTTTTGTTCCCGGGCCCATATCAGTCGAATGGCCATTACTATGATCACCGCGATGATTCGCTGGTAAAAGATAAAGCAGGCGCGGTAGAATTTTATCCCCGACAGGCCTTAGATTAATGGCCAGCATCAATGCATTGATGGTCAGTAAATGATCGAATAGATGAGGGACCAGAACTCCGGGTGTCCTGAGAGCTCCGTAGAAACTGCCAGCCAGCAGTATTAGCGAAATGGCCAGAAGCTGCTTTTCGATCGGCCCCAGGTTCTTGCGACCTGTCCAAATATAGAGACCCAGGGATATAATACTGAACAGAGGAAAGCCCATGCGAAATGGTCCGTCCATAGCCGACAGCATAAATACCAGTGCCTTGCCTGGCTTTCTCCACGTGGAATTCTGGGACAGATAATCCATTATGGCTTTCAAGTTGCCGCCGTCGTTCTGGTAGGCCTCAATAATGGGCAGCGATAAACCGGCCAGAAGTATGACTATTCCCACAATCAAAGGATTCGTTAGTCCTGGAGTCAGTAGCTTCTCTTGACGGTACAGTTTATATCCCAGGTATATTAAGAAGATCAATGAAGGTCCCAGAAAGATCAGGCTGCCTGCATGGCTGTGCAAAATCCAGATGGCGGCGAATGCCAGACCTGGTAGCGCCCGGAAGTCGCCGTTTCCAGATCTCACAAGATTCATACTGAACCACAGTACCGGCAAGATTGTCAGATGCGGTCCCCATGGACTGAACAATACATGACCGCCCAGATGCCACGTAAATGCGATGGTGAGTAGAAGAATCAGAATTCGAGTTAATAAGCTGATTTCAAGCTTTCTGGCAGAATGAAAAGCGGCCAGGCCCATACCCAGGTTTGCTATCCAGATAGCGATGGCGAATTGATAGTAATGCGAATACTCCGCGAACCAGGCGGCCGGCAGAATATAATCCACCAGAGCCATCCAGTAAAAGGAGACGGGTCCAATGTGAAAAAAACCGAGCCTGGAGTAGGCACCCCTGAGAACATCCCATTCGGCCGCCATATGAACCTGTCGCGCGATCAAGGCGATATCGCCCATTTCTTCGAAGGAACCTCCCAGAAATGGAATCAATGCCAGAAGTAGGCCGAGCATATAGCCAGACCAGCCCAGCTCCGGCAGTCGATTTTGGCAATCAGGCTTCAAGGTTCCGCTGCTTCTCCTTTTTTATTACCAGAAAGAGCAACAGGGCCAGAATGATATTGGCCAGCAGTTTTACATAATAGAACGCCGAGAATCCTCGGTACAGGAAATCATTCCATTGCTTGAGTAGATCAGTGTAAATGTAGAAATGGCCCATCCCCATAATGAGAATAATGATGGAAAGAATCTTAAAAAATAGGCTGCTTTTTTGAAACCTGGGAGGTAAGTGGAGGTTTTTTGAACTCATTCCGGGGCTCAGAACAACACTCTTTAGTCCTTATCTACAATCAATCCGGTTTTTATGGAACTACTTTACCTTCCACTCATTCTATACCTGATCATCGTATTCGCTGTACCTTTCTTCTTGAAAAGGGAAAAGACCACCGATGAATCCTACTTCCTGGCTGGCCGCAGCCTTGGATTCCGGGCATCGTTTCTGTCCGTAGTTGCCACAGAAACCTCCGTGGCAACCGTCTTGATTTTTCCCGCTGCAGGGTACGCTGGCCGTTGGAATCTAATCGCCCTCTGCCTGGGATATATCGCAGGCAGACTATTTGTAGCCCGGTTCTACTTAAAGTCCATCTACGAGATGACGGATACATCTATCTATAAGGCGGTCGGTTCCGATAATGGATCCCGAGTTTTTCTGGAGATTGCCTATCTGGCTGCCAAATACATATCCAGCGGTGTACGATTCTTTATGGGCGGACTGGCCCTGGCCGAACTATTCGGGGGCCCGGTAGCTTTCTGGATCCTTCTTACTGCCCTGGTGGCCGGGATATACAGCCTTTCGGGAGGCCTGAAGGCGGTGGTGGTTACCGACCAATTGCAGGGCCTAATTTTGTTTCTTACCGGCCTCGTTTTAATGGGGCTGCTCTGGCCCCCCCCGGAATATCTGGCGGAAACCGTGTTTCCTGCTCTATTTACCTGGAGGCTGGACTGGATGGATGGGGCTCATACATTACCCCTCTTTATAGGCGGAGCCATCGTGTCCATCGGCAGCCATGGGGCCGATCAGGATCTGCTTCAGCGAATTCTCGCGGTAAAGAATTTGAAGCTGGCCAGGAGGTCTCTCGCCTGGAGCGGGGTTGGAGCCACGGTGGTTATTATGACCTTTATTGCAGTGGGCTCTTTTCTCTATGCTACGGATCCAGGCCTGGGCGAAAAAGGGCAACTGCTGGCCTATGTTAAACTGAGTGCCAATCCCATCCTTTCCGGGCTTTTCGCTGTCCTGGTGGCTGCGGCTTCTATGTCTACTCTGGACAGTGCCATTCATTCAACCGGTGCCGTATGGAAATCCATGCTACGTTCTGAGAAATCCGGCCGATGGTTCTCCCTGTTGTCCCTGGTTGTGCTTTCCTGTTCCGCTCTAGCCTTCATTTACTTCGAAAAGAGGGCGGATAATCTTCTGGCACTTGCCCTGGGATCCATGAACTATATCAATGGAGGGCTCATCGGAATATTTACCTATTTCGTATTCTGGAAGCGTGCTCTTTCCCTGTTTCCTATGTTTCTGTCTATTATGGCAGGCTTCCTGGTAACCCTGGCATTGAATCTACTCGGGGTTCATTGGACCTTCATAGCTCTGGCTTCCAGTTTGAGCGCTCTTCTGGCAGCCCTGTTGGGGCAGAGGTGTATGGATTTCCTGGCAGAGAAAGAAAACGGAGCCTAAACCATATCCCGGAAAGCGGAGGCCGGATCTCGGAGACCATATCCCGGAGGCGCGAAACCATATCTCCAGAGAGGGGAGGAGGGGGATATTCGTGTGATCCAGGATTGGTCAGGAGCTACAGCATATTGCGAAACTGGTCTTCGGTGACTATTTCGATTCCCAGCTTTCTGGCTTTTTCCAGCTTGGAGCCTGCCTCTTCGCCGGCCAGCAGATGCGTGGTCTTACTGCTTACCGATCCAGTAG
>JBHIXQ010000407.1:3187-3456 GCA_041984705.1 Leptonemataceae bacterium
GGTTTGGCCGGTCATGGTCTGCTCGAGATCCGAGACCTCTCGTTCCTGTTTCATCTGGAGTCCGGCTGCGGCCAGGGCCTCCAGACGTTTAATGTTTTCCGGGTCTTTTAACTGCTCTATGATTACGCTGGCTGTATCCGGTCCGATTCCATCCATATCGTCCAGAGTCTCATGGGCTCTTTCGCTTCTGGCAAGCTCAAGCCATGCATCCACAGAATCGAAACCATTCTGCAACAGTACATCGGTTATGAACGGTCCAATCTCTTTCA
>JBHIXQ010000408.1:0-3452 GCA_041984705.1 Leptonemataceae bacterium
TAGGTGGCCCCGCATGAGTTACATATATAGGTTCTGGTTGCTTTCTTGGCCATATTAAGCTCGCTGCGTCATCCCGGGCAGGCCGGTCACAAAAAGCTGGAGAGGACTCCTACTATTATACTAGCACTTCCCGGTGACAGTTCACGGTCCGTCCATACCAGCTCGATGCCGTGGCCCGACCGTGACGCAAAACTGATCGTAGCCCGAAGGACCATCGCCTCATGGAGCGCCGCCGGTAGCTCCCATTGAACCGCTGCACATTTACTGTGCTAGGCTTCGGTACTTCCGGCATCCAGTAGATTGTCGAATCGAAACAGTTCAGGACGATAGGCCAGATAGAATCCACCGGTACGACCGGCCCGATACTTGGAAATAATAATCTCTGCCTGGCCAGCATGCTCCGGCTGTTCTTCCCCTTCTGCAGGAGCATCCCTGTGAATAAACATCACCATGTCTGCATCCTGTTCCAGAGCTCCGGACTCCCGAAGATCCGAAAGCTGCGGGCGAGCCGATTCCCCTCTTCGCTGTTCTACAGAACGGTTCATCTGCGAAAGGGCAAGGATGGGCACATCTTCGGACATGGCCAATTGTTTCAGCGCCCGGGAAATACTGGCCACCTCCATCTGGCGGCCGAACTTACGGTTCTCCGGGTCGCTCATTAGCTGCAGATAATCCACTACCACAAGACCCAGCTTCTGGCCTTTCTGTCTGAGTTCCATTCCCAGCTTTCGCGTACGGCTTATGCAATCCCAGATAGATAGAGCGCCCGTATCGTCCATATAGATGGGGCTTTTAAAGATGGCATCCATGCTGGCCTGAATGGAGGCCTTTTTTCCCTGAGGGATGTGTCCCCGCTTTAAATCCGCATGATTGGTCTGGGAATGCGCGCAGAGAATCCGAAGAAGCACTTCCAGACGGCTCATTTCAAGGGTGAAAAACAGAATGGGAGCTGGCTGTTCGGAGATGGCCAGGTTCATGGCGATGTTCATGGCAAACGTGGATTTACCCATACCAGGCCTGGCAGCCAGAATCAGAAGCTCACCTCCGCGAAGCCCCGAGGTCCGATTATCCAACTCTTCGTAGCGAGTGGGCAGACCGGACATACCACCCCGAGCCGCAATAAGATGCTCGAAGTAATCAAAAAAGTCAGACTGCATTTCTGCAGCGGATAGAACACCGCGTGAACTGGTCTTGGATGTAATCTTGAGGATGGACTCTTCTACCTGCTTGAGAAAGCTACCTTCGTTTTCCTGAGGCTCCCTGGCATCCACTTCAATCTGATGCGCTGCATTGATCAGATCCCTGCGAAGAGCGATGTTCCGAATCCTCTCTGCCTGAAGCGGAGCGTTGTTGGGAGCCAGTACATCTTCCACCAGCCGCATGATGTATGCATTTCCACCGGCCGGATTCAGATGATTGCGATCCTGGAGATACTGCACCACCGTAATCGGATCGATTTCATTTGTAGAGTCGTTACTTAATGTAAGAATGGCATCGTAGATGAAGCGATGCCCGTCGGAGAAGAAGTCGTTTCGAGTAATGATGGAACTTACCTGGATGGTAAGATCCGGCCTTAAAATAAGAGAGCCGAGCACCTGGCGCTCGGCTTCTATATCGGCAGGGACTTGCCGGGGATCGGCCACAGGGCCCTCCTCAGTCTTCCTTGCTTTCTTCGGCTTCTTCTGCAGTGTCAGCAGTTTCGCCGGATTCAGCTGCCTCGGCAGCCGCTGCTTCCGCAGCACGTTCGGAAGGAGTTTTATATTCCTCTTCTTCTTCCACCTCGTTCAGGGCCACAACGTTAACAGTCAGAGGAACGGTAATTCCCTCGGCCAGTTTGATTTTTGCTTTGTAGGTGCCCAGAGCGCGAATGCTATCCGGAAGCTCGATTTTTCTTTTATCGATGCTATAGCCTTTTTCTTCTAGAGCGCGAGAAACCATCAGTGGAGTTACAGATCCGAAGAGCTTCTTTTTGGCTCCGACCATAACGCCCACTTCCACTTCCTGCACCGACTCCATTTTGCCGGCCAGCTCTTGCATGGCTTTCTTGCGGCGTTCCGCTTTAAATGAAAGGAGTCGCTGCTGATGTTGAATGGCACGAGCGCTTCCTGCATGGGCAGGCAGTACCAGTTTTCGAGGAAGCAAGTAGTTTCTGGCATAGCCATCTTTTACTTCTTTCACTTCGCCTGCATCGCCCAGGCCATTGATATCTTTCTGTAGAATTACCTTCATGGTTCTTTCCTTTGCTATTAGCTGCTTTGCAATTCCTAAAATGGAATATCGTCGTCTTCGGGCAGAGGGCCCTGGTCCATATAGGGAGGATCCTGATAACCGGAATCGTTTCCCTGGCTTCCAGAGTTGTAGCCTCCACCGGAGCCCGAGCTAAATCCGGACCCGGAGCTACCGTAGCCTCCGCCATTGCCACCGCCGCCCTGGGCACTACCCAGTAGCTGCATGTTTTCCACCGTTACTTCTACGATGGATCGCTTTCCTTCCGGGCTATCCCAGCTTCTCTGGGTCAGTCGACCTTCTACGGCGATCTGCTTTCCCTTCTGGCAATATTGCTGAATAATCTCTGAGAGGCGGCCAAAAGCTACGCAGTTAATGAAGCTTGTATCCTCTCTCTTATTTCCATCCACCACATAGGTACGGTTGTTGGCAATACTGAACTTACAGAAGCTCTTGCCATTCTGGGTCTGCTTGATTTCCGGATCCCGCACCAGTCGGCCGATGAGGACCACCCGATTTAAGTCGGATGCCATACTCAGGCCACAGCTTTGATCATAAATTGCAGAAGTCCGCCCTGGATTTTCAGTTCCCGGGACACTTCTTTTACGGACTCAGCAGGCATCTTGCACTGGAACAGATGATAGCTACCAGTGTTGATGTCCTGACGAGCATAGCTCAGGTTCTTGCGTCCCCAGGTTTCCTGGTTCGACACCTGCCCGTTGTATCTTTTGATGATTTCTTCCACAGTCTTGACGGTTTCGTCCACCGACTCGGACTCTTTCAGTATTGTAATTAGTTCGTAGTTCTTCATTTTGGCCCTTTTCCGGTAAAGGATACCATACGGAACAAAGCCATTGCAGTGTCAAGTAGAAGGTACGGATCCTGCTCTTCAGGGCCGGATTGCGCACAACTAGAGCAATCCGGTAGTCAGACCACAGCATCAATCCCGGAGACCCGGGAGCGGACGGTCCGCGACCTCGCTCTGCAGTTCGGGTAAACTCCGGATTGCGGTCATAAACCGAACTCGGGCCGAGCGACCCTGCGGTGGGTTCAACCCCTGTCGAGTTCGACTATACAGCGCCGCTGGACCATAAGCCGAACCCGAACCAGCGACCCCTCGCAGGTTCGACTAAACAGCGTCACAGAATCATAATGCGAACTCCACTGATGGAAATCTCTCAACTACCCGTGCACGCACGATGTGAATCTCATTGACCTCAGGGAGC
>JBHIXQ010000409.1:0-292 GCA_041984705.1 Leptonemataceae bacterium
GGCTTCCTTTGATCAATGTAAAGAATCCGTTTATCGATGGAAAGCAACCGTCTCGCAGCGATCTGGAGCTCCAGGTCAGAAGATCCAGGCTTCTGCCGGCTCTGAATCAAGAAATGCCACAGAGATTGAATGGCCAGATCTAAGGTCTCATGAATGTCCAACCGGTGCAGGACCGGCCACGGCTAGAAATCTGGGTAGCAAACTGGCATCACAGTTTTATCTCGCTTTTCTGGATTCAGATGATCTCTGGAAACCAGATAAACTACAGCAGCAGCTTGCCTTTCTACAGAAG
>JBHIXQ010000409.1:302-3446 GCA_041984705.1 Leptonemataceae bacterium
CTGGATCAAAAATGGCCAGGCTTTGAATGTACCTCTTCGCCTGCGCCCGGCCACGGGAAGGCCTCTGAAGGAAAGTCTGGAAACCTGTCTGGTTTCTGCCAGTTCGCTGGTTATAGAACGAAACCATTTTCTTGCGCTGGGCGGATTTGATGAGAGGTTCCCCTCCTGCGAAGACTACGAACTATGGATTCGTCATTTTCTTGAGCACTGTATGGGATGTATTCAGGAGCCGCTGGTAATCAAACGCTCCGGAGACTGGTCCCAGGTTTCTACGGCAGGAAGCCTGGATATTCATCGACTTCGGGCATTGCTACTGCAGAAGACAGCTTTGAAGCGGATCGGGCTGGAACCGGAGCTTCAGGAAGTGGCTTTGAAAAAATCCAGGGTGTTGATGCAAAAAAAGGACGCCCTGGCTAAATATGCAGGACGACTGCTCCGCGCCATCCAGGGGGATTCCGGATAAGGCCGGGCCCCGGCCCGGCCTGCCGGGGCCCGGCCTACCGGGCAAATCAGGATTCTCTCAGGCGATCGATCACTTCGTCGATATTGATTTCGTATTTAGTAAACACAGCGTTTCGCGCCAGGTCATAACGAATCAGCGAGATGTTATAGTTGATAAGTGCTCGAGTCAGTGCCTGTCTGGATTGCACAAGAGCATCCAGAGCATTTTTTACTGCATCGGCAGAGAATCGGCCCTGACGATAACGGCGCACAAGACCGTTGTAGAAAGCCTGGGTATTGGCCAGAGCTACTCTGGCTTCCTGCACGGAACGGTAGGCTACTTTGATTTGCTCCCGGCTTTGACGAATATCATCCGCCACCTGTCGGCTTATCTGCTCTTCCTGCAATTGAAGCTGTCTGCGATTGATGCGAGCATTTCGCGCATCCACACGAGCCCCTTCATCCCAGAGCGGGTATTCGATTTTAAATTGAATGGAGTATTCCGGATACTTTCCCTGAGGCACCGCATCGAAAGCACTGCCCGAGTAACGAGCCACATCCTTGCTGGCATAGCTACCGCCCAGGGTAATAGAAGGAAGTAGATTGTTCTCTGCGATATCTTCAGATAGACGGGAGATCTCAAGCTGCCTGCGAATGATTCGAATGTCCGGTCGGGTGGCCAGAGCATTCTGAATATCTTCCTGCAGATCAACCTCGGGAGGAGCAGCTTCAATTAATTCGGTGGCACCTGTAAGCTGGAGATTTGGATTTAGATTCAGAACTCGAAGAAGATCGCTTCTCTTTGTATCTCGATCCAGTTCTGCCTGCTGCAATCTGGCTCTGGCCTGGGCCACTACAGCATTCCACTGGTTTACTTCGAACGGTTCTGCCAGACCCAGACCTGTTTTCTGAGCCGTGATTCCACGAATATAGGCCGCGTTTTGAAGAAGATCCCTGGATGTATCTACTTCCTTCTCTGCAATGGCCAGGGTCCAGTAATCTACCATGGCACTTACAGTGAGTTGTGCAAGCTCGAACTCCAGCCGTTCTCTTTCAATCAAAGCCTGCTTTCTGCGAATGTCTGTAAGTCGGCTCTGGTTATAACCAAAGGCATTTTTCAAGAGTTCCTGCTGAAGTAGAATCTTTACTGCTCCGGTATGCAGAGGAGGCTGAGCCAGCTGCGAAAGCAGCGGATTGGATTGCGCCGCCGTTCCTTCACCGGCATTTGTATCCAGTCGAGTGTCAGAACCTTCCAGGCGAAAATAGGTGCCACTGCGAAACAGTTTCTCAATTCCGGCTGTATATGTATCCTGGTTGGTCTTGGTTCCCTGAAAGATTGTAGATGGAGTTTGCTTCTGCTTGTTTACGTAGCTCTGGAAACTGAAATCAACTTTCGGAGTATACTGGGATTCATCTTTCAGAAGCTCTGTATCGGACTTGAGTATTTCCAGTTGCTGGATTCGAACCGAGGTATTGTTATTGAGCACCAGCTGAATGGTCTGCTTCATACTCAAAGGCCGGGGCTTTCCGTTGGGCCCCAGAGGAATTTCTGCATAGTTCGGGCTGGTTTCTGCTCTTTGAGCGGGCTCCGTAGGATCCTGGTCGGGATCAGCGGCCACGGGCTCATCCTCCGGTTCTGAGGCTGTCATTTCTGGATTTTCACTGGATGAATCGGGCGCGGTCGCAGGATCTGTACTTTCCGGCGGGTTTTCCGTCTGGTCAACACTCTGGCAGCCAGAAAATAAAGTCAGGAATAGAAATAGGAGAATAATGAAAGATCGGTTCATAATATGTTATCCGTTACACTTACTGGCGTGCCGGTTTCGCCTGCACTGTCCATCCAAAAATCCAGGACTTCTGCTGTCTCGAACTACCCGGCTGGCGGCCCTGTTCTTAGCTCTTATTCTGGCCGCCGGCGTCCATCCTTTATCTGCAGAGAGAAATTCCCAGCATACACTTCTGTGGGCCACTTTCCCATACCCCCCTGGGGTATCAACCGATTTCCAGAAAAATCGAGATCTATTTCTGGCCCCTGTTATGGATCCGCAGGAAGTGGCTCGAGCAGCCCTGCGAGATGAAACCAGGATAACCGATTTTACAGCCAAGCAATTCAATCGGCTGGATGGAAATATCTGTTCCGATCTGCCCCAGCTTCGCGAGGCGGTCACGGATGGATTTAACACCATCTACAGAACCAACGAACTTCTGGAACAGAACATTGAACAAGAAGTTACTCAAGAGAGTAACGAGCGACAACTGTATTTTAAACTCCGTAAAGAAAGGGATGCTGCCCTGGAAAATGCCTGGATGGAATTCTTCCGCTGGCAATCAGTAAAATGTTCCGGCGAGGAATCCTGGTTCTCAGACCCGGTGGCGGACAGCCGAAAGCAGGTGGATGCTTCGCTCCAGGGACTGAAGCAATGGAAAGAGCAGATTTCTCGACTGCCAACAGCGCTGCGGGCGGGACCTTATTTTCTGCTGGCCGGCGGTTTGAGCCGACATCAACATCACGAACAGGCCATTGTTTCCTGGATGCGAATCCCAATTAACTATCCTCAACATTATCAGCTTGCTGCTGAATCGTTACTGGCTTCTGCCAAGAAACTAAACCAACTCCTAATGAGGAGTTGGAGCGCGTGATTAATTGCTACAATCCGCACGCTATTGTCAAGTCCGTGGTCTATGAGGTCGAAGGCGGCTACA
>JBHIXQ010000410.1:0-3441 GCA_041984705.1 Leptonemataceae bacterium
AGCCTACATTAAAGATACTATCGCAAAAGGCAGGGCAGACTGGCAGGAAAGAGTAATTCCCAATGCCCGGCAATGGGATCCATCCTGGAGTTTCGATTATTCTCTAATTCAAGAAGAGCGTCACAGACGAAGGATTCCGCTACCGGATTCGGTGGTTGAGCGGCGGCTTCCAGAACACAAAGAATACAGAGGTATAGACTGATGGCCGTAGATCCAGGTATGGTAGATACGATTCTGGGGACCTTTCGCGGGATGGTTCGCGAACTTAAGGAAGCCGGGAATGAATCGGACGATGCCAGAGAGTGCTTTTCCGTTCTGGAAACCATGGAGCGCCTGGCTCTGGAAATGGATGATCTGGGGGCTTATTCCACGAAGCTAAGCGTGGATGGCCTGTTTACGGATTTCTCGACGGCTTACGGCAGAGCGCTGGCATCCAATTCCAACGTGGATGGAGATTCCAGCGATGACCAATTGATGGCCAATACCCTCAAGTCCTATGAAGATGCATTGAACGATCTTAAGAGCAAACCATCTGCGGCCCACCTGGTTCCCGTTTTGCAGGAAGTAGTGGATAAAGGAAAGTCCGGACTGAGTTATCCACTTTTCTTGAAGGAATGCGAGGAAAAGGGGCTCTTTCTTGGCCTTGATAGTCCTCGGGTGGGTCCCACCATTCAATATGATATCTATTGCGCTAGAATTTCCTTCAGGCCCGTGGATCGAGAACTCTATGAAAAGCAATTGGAAGCCTATCAGGATCTGGTAAATCGATCAGCCTTTGGTTATCCAGATCCTGTGGAATGGGAGATTACCCGGCAAAAACTGGAGTGGGAGTATGAGCCGCGGCAGATCCTGTGGAAGGCTATAGAGGATCGCTGGGATCGCATGCTGGATATGGTCCAGGACTGGGTGGATTCGTTCTGCAGTTTCGCGCCCCACGATGAGCGATGGTGCGGAATGGGAGGCGTAAACTCCAGAGCGCAGACAATGAAAAATATTCAGAGAACTCAGGAATGTGAACCAGGAATGCTGCAGGTTCGCGAAGAAATCTTTCAAGAGTATTTCGATCTTTCCTGGAACGATATATTCAGCCATCCCACATTCTTGAATCAACAGGAGAACGGTCTACTCTGGTATTCGGATCAGGCCATTGACTTTATTCGAGAGGTGCATGAGATAATGCATCCAGGAGCAAGGCCGGATTCAGATATGATTTCCCGGGCCGAAAAGCAGCACAATAGCAAGGCATACGTAAGACAGGACCGGGCCACCGCTGAAGCAATGACTCCCATGCCATTTCCGGAATTTCTAAACACTATTGAATGGACCTAGAAGGAATATTCCAGAACAGATGCAGGGGAAGCTTCTCCAGAAGCTTCGCCTTCTGGTGGCTAATGATCTTTTCTAAACGTTACCAGCTTTTTTGCCAGGTATGTTTCCAGGTATAGGCCTGCACGCGAATTGGGACGGGGATCTACTGGTCGAACTTAATGAAAGTATCAGAAAGAGTCACGTCAGGTTTCGCCATTCAGGTAGTTCACTAATTTCGCACTGTCTGGATAAATTCCCCTTGCAAGGTTGTCGGCTGGCGGTCAAAGTCTATTGATCAAACCGAAGGAGAGACGAATGGAAAAATTCAGCATGAAATCAGGAATAATGTTACTGGCATTTTTTTTAACGATTGGATGCAACAGTTCCGGTGGAGGATCGGGATCTCTTGATCTAGATGACCTGGAATATGGACGCATTTTTTCTTCCAGCTTTCTGCAGGCCAATGTAATGGAGGCGGGAACCGATAAGCGAGTAATCTGGTTTCAGCTTTTTGACCAGATAGATGATCAGGGAACAATCGATAGTTACAAAGGAAGGTCCGCCCCGGATGTGGTTCCCTATCCTGCAAAAGTAGCAAAAGATATGCATATCTGGATGCTGGTGGGAAATCGATTCGAGATTCGATTAATTGGCGATAGCAAAGCTCCGGCCTATCGTAAAACCCAGGTGCTTCGAGACTTTATAATGGAATTCCCTCTGGACGAAATGGAGGACTACTCCGGCCCGAAAGTTGAAAAGGAAGCGCTTAAACAGTTTATTCCCAAACTTGCTGGACTGAAGTAATATATCGCATGATTGCCGGTGTACTTTTCGCCGCCGGCAATCCCTGCCAGTCGAACGAACGATACACAATTTTTCTCTCGCACCGTCCTGCAATTTCGCGCATTGAATTGACTCTGCCATGATTTCCGTTCTCGTAGCTCCATGAAAATCAAGAAGATTGTTCTCGGAATACTGATCTTTGTTCTTGTTGCAGTTGCGGGTCTGTTGGTGTACCTCTATACAGCATTGCCCTACGATGCATACCCGGAGTTTCAACAGAATGCCAGCGCAGAGAGTATTGAGCGCGGGCGGTATCTCGCCAACCATGTTACCGTCTGTGTGGATTGTCACTCTGTAAGGGACTGGAACTACTACTCCGGTCCTATTGTGCCTGGCACCGAAGGAAAGGGAGGTGAAGTGTTTGATCAGAAGCTGGGATTCCCGGGCGTCTTTGTAGCCAGAAACATTACTCCTGCCGGTATCCACGACTGGGAAGACAGGGACCTGGCCCGTGCCATTACCACAGGTGTGAGCAGAGATGGGCGACCATTCTTTCCTGTAATGCCTTATCCAGCTTATTCCAGGCTTTCCAAACAGGATCTGGCGGCTCTGGTTGCTTATCTACGAACTCTGAAGCCCATTGAAAACGAAGTGCAGTCCTCCAGCCCCGATTTTCCCATGAATTTGATTCTTCGCACTATTCCCGGCCCATATCAACCAACGGATGTGGATCCAGATGATTCAGTAGAATACGGCAAGTATCTGGTAACCATTGGCGGCTGTGCCGAATGCCATACTCCGCAGGACAAGGGCACCAAGCTTCCGGGAATGGACCTGGCCGGTGGCTTTCCTTTCCCGCTGCCGGATGGCTCCATTGTAAGATCAGCAAACATCACACCGGATGAGGCCACCGGAATTGGTAGCTGGGATGAAGGAAACTTTGTTCAACGCTTCAAACAATATGCCGGAGAAGGTGAAAATAGAAAACCTGTAAAACCCGGGGAGAAAAATACCTACATGCCCTGGACTATGTATGCTGGTATGACGGAATCGGATCTTAAGGCTATCTATGCATATCTTCGCACAGTCAAGCCTGTTGCGAACGACGTAGAAATTTTTACGCCGGTGAACTGAGAGTCAGGCTCCCATTCGGGCGCAATCCTCTGTTGCACTGAGATTGCGCCCTTCCTGATACTTCCACAAATCCATGACCCTTCTTAAGTGCGAATCATTCGCAATTAAAAAGCCTGCAGAAGATCCTCTTTAACCCCTCCAACTAGATGAATATTTCGGAGGTTAGAGCGTTGCAAACATCCCGGTTAACCTTTGACAAAAAAGAATCTTGACTGA
>JBHIXQ010000411.1:0-3440 GCA_041984705.1 Leptonemataceae bacterium
GCCAGAATAAGTGTCATTGGATGTCAGAGAAAACTCAATGGATCCCGAAAAGGCTACATTGGGATAAATACAGGTTTCGAATGAACGATATCCCCAGGATGTGCCGCCGTCTACATCGGTCTCGGAAATTCCTTTGTCTGTGGATTCGTTAAACGTTGCTGTCACATCGCCATCCTCCAGGAGAGAAACCTCTCTGTAGGTTACTGTGACATCAGAAGTACAGGAGTTGTCCGTTGACTGAAAGGCAGTACCAAACAACAGACTATCGCCTGCCCCGGTACTACCCAGACATCCCAAACTGAATATACTGAAAGTTAATAGTGCGATGTAATATTTGTAACGCATTGCATTCCCCCGCCGATTTCCGGCCTATACTCAGCAACGGACGGCGGAATAGTAACGCGCAATGTAAAAAAAGGCTGACTACCTGTCTGTTTTTACAGGTGATCGACGTCGCCAGGTCCAGGGCGGAACCGGATCTTCGCCGGCCCATAGACCCTTTCGCTGCTCGCGTGCCACCTTTTCATCGGAGACATATTTCTGCGAGTAGCGAAGAAAGGCCCAGGCACAACCACGGCGAACCAGCACCGCATTTAGATCTTCGTTCGATGGAGAAATCAGTGTGGCCACACTTCGACCGTAGGGATCCTCATACTCGGTTTTTACGTAAAACGTGCTATTCTTTAGAAGACTCTTGAGGCACTTTCGAGCAGCAAGACCGTACTTCTGATCCAGCTCCGGAGCATCCACTCCATGCAGCCGAATCTTGACCTCCTGGCCGGCTATATCCGCCACCAGCGTGTCCCCATCGGCCACCCGCAGGGAATGCGCCTGAGGCAGCCCGGAAAGGGGGGGACCGCCTCTTGAATCCTTTCTGGAACCCTCCGGGGATGGATTGGGTCCATCCGAATTCTTCTGGCCTGAGCCAGGTTCGCAGGCCAGTGACATACCCAGAGCTAGCAGAACCAGAATTCTCAAGATAACACCGGCAGGCTGAAGCAGATTGAGCTGGAATTTCGGGCCAGAGGAGACTCTAGAAAGTAGGAAGGGGGAACCTTGCTGCAGCGCCCCATTGCCTGGATGGATGAATACAGCATCCCCGGCTCGCTCCATCTGGCCTGAACTGGATCCAATCAGGCCGGCTACATCATTAGAATGGTAAAATTCCATGCGTCCTTCTGATAAGTGCCCCTGGCCGGCCTAGCAAGTTTTAAGAAAGCCCGAACCGGCTTGATCGGAAGGCAGAGCGATCGTGGGCCAATTCAGCAAAAATACTTGTCGAATGATGGATTGTTGGTACCCTGACAATTCATAGTATTCAGATAGGGATTGTTGCCAACAAGAGTAGCAGAATGGCTTTAGATATGGACTGGAAAGAAATTGCCGAATTAAACAAAGATCCGGGGCTTCATGAGGCCAGTGCTATCATGGAATGGGCCTCCCGTTCCGGACTGAAGCTGGGGCTGGCCAGCAGTTTCAGCGCCGAGGACACCTCCCTCATCCATCTATTAAACTCTGCCATCGAGAAGAATCCTGAAGCCGCTGGCCGTCTACATGTCTTTTACCTGGAGACTGGTCGATTGCATGAGGAAACCCTGCAAACCCTGGAGGAATGCAGAAAGCGATATCCCGGAGTGGAGTTTAAGGGTTTTTTCCCGGACCGAGAACGAGTGGAGGAATTGATCCGAAAGAAAGGCCTATTCTCCTTCTATGAATCCATTGATAACCGCAAGGAATGCTGTTTCGTAAGAAAAGTGGAGCCTCTGAACCGGGCTTTGAACGAGCTGGATGGATGGATTACTGGATTGCGCCAATCCCAGTCTGTGACCCGGGCCAACCTGCCAGCTTTTCAAATGGATACCGATCACGGTGGCATACTTAAACTGAATCCGCTAACCTCATGGGAAGAGTCAGATGTTTACTCATTTATAGAAGAAAACAATGTGCCCCTGAATGCTCTACATCGCCAGGGCTTTCCCAGCATCGGCTGTGCCCCCTGCACTCGAGCCATTCAAGAGGGTGAGGATATTCGTGCCGGGCGCTGGTGGTGGGAGAATCCTGAACACAAGGAATGTGGACTGCATGCAGGAGGTGCCCGGTAATGGATGCGCGAAAGGAATG
Organism: Leptonemataceae bacterium; assembly: GCA_041984705.1. Classification (GTDB taxonomy): domain Bacteria; phylum Spirochaetota; class Leptospiria; order Leptospirales; family Leptonemataceae; genus UBA3465. Next base: position 2,122 of record JBHIXQ010000411.1, read on the forward strand.
GCTAAACGGAGATTTGGATCCATCTGGTCTCCATGCCCGCGACAATACAGCCGATGAAACAAAAACCCGCTCAGGAAAAGTTGTTCTGGTTGGAGCAGGTCCCGGGGATCCCGATTTACTCACTCGAAAAGCCATCAAGGCCCTGCGAAAGGCAGATGCGGTACTTTATGATCGATTAATCGATCCGGCTGTCTTGAAGTATGCCAGAAATGCGATCAAGATTCCTGTAGGCAAAAAGCCAGGACGCTGCCAGGAAACGCGACAGAGAAGGATCCACCAATTGATGGTCTACTATGCGCGAAAGGGATATAATATTGTTAGACTTAAAGGCGGAGATCCTTTTATTTTTGGCCGCGGCGGCGAAGAACTCCAGATTCTAGAAGATGCTGGTATTCCCTGCGAAGTGATACCTGGAATCAGCTCATTTTATTCGGTGCCCGAAAGCGTGGGAATTCCCCTTACCTTTCGGGGTATTTCCACGGCCTTCGGGGTCTTCACCGGTCATGAAGCAGATCGCACATCCGGCATCGCATACGATGCAGCCGCGCGAATACCCACGGCAGTGTTTCTGATGGGCATTAAGAAATTACCGGAGATCTCACGGCAGCTCATCGCTCATGGACGAGCTCCGGAAACCCCGGTGGCCATTATTCGAAACGGCACACGCTCCAATCAAGAGGTACGCATTACCGATCTGGCCACGGCCCCGCACCTGGATGGCCTGGCTTCGCCATCCATTATTGTTGTAGGGGAAGTAGTACATGCACTATCATCGGGGCAATCCGGCCAGGAAGTCTCTGTCTCCGACCTGGTTACAGCTGTGCAAAAGAATTCCACAATCGATGCTCATATAGGAAGAAAATAGTCCAGGCTCCCCTGTGACTCCAGTAACTCGATGTTCTCTGCGCTACGAGGATTAAAATTCCATCCGCATTGAACCATGCAAAGGATTGCTCGCGGGATGATGCATCTTATGTGCAAGTGTATCAGGGCTCATTAATGCCCGCAATCGTATAATAACATTGCTTTTCTTGACAGACCTCTGGAGATCCTGCAACGATCAGGCCTATGGTTCGCATGATCATGCTTCTTGCGCTTGATGGAATCGCTGTGACGATACTCTTTCGAATGATTGCAACCGAGGATTCCACCGAGTATTACGTTCGGGAGACATCCGGTTACATCGCGTTGGGAATTCATTGCTTTGCTTTGATTCTGGCTGGCATAACAGGACCCAGGGGTGGTCTGGACTGGCTCGTGGCGCGAAAGAAAGCTCTGGCGAACCTGGTGTTCTTCGCGGCCTTTCCTGCTTTTTCCGG
>JBHIXQ010000412.1:0-3409 GCA_041984705.1 Leptonemataceae bacterium
CCCGGTCCAGGTCCCCCAGTAGCTCCTCGATCTGCTCGTTTCGGCTGTCTCCTGTTTCTGTGTCTGCCATGTTAAAGGAAGAATTACTTCAGCGATTCCAGTAGAATTATCGACATTATAGAGCAGTGGCGCTCGTGAAAAAATGAGACTTCTCGATAACCCCGGTAGGGGCCCTGGATCTCATGTTTGGAACGCCTCACTTTGAAAGGACACAATCTCATATGCTAAAGCCCAGAAATGTTGTACAGTTCATTTTTCTTTTTTCCATGATTACTCTGGCCGGTCTCTGGGCCGAGCCCGATGGAATTGTATCCTACAACTCCGAGCAGTCCGGGCTTGAAACCGCAGATGTAGAACAGATTAAGACCTATACAACATTCCATCTAAAAAAGCTGAAGCAGGCCGTGTCGCCGCGCTATATTCATCTTCTGGACTGGGAGCAATATGCAGTAAGCTCCAATCCAAGCAGAACGGGCATTCTATTTACCTATCAGGATTATCGTGCTCGGGACGTTCATCTGGCGGGAGACTTTAGCAACTGGAAACCGGTGCCCATGAAGCGTAATCCCCAGGGAGTTTTCTATCTTGTTATTCCGGTGCGGGAACTGGAGCAGGGAAAAAGAATTCGAAGCTATGAATATCGGTTCCGTGTAGATGGAATCTGGCAGCATGATCCCACTCATCCCAATCGAAAGGATGATGGCATGGGCGGCTATATCTCTACATTCTTTCTGGACCGTGAATACCCAAACGAGCTGGCCACTGTGCGAGTCCTTAAAGAGAAAGAGGCCGGACGGGAGCGGCTGGTGGAGTTCGCAGTTCACAGTAGAATCCTGGAGCAGAGAACCTTTCAAGACAGCATAGAAAACCTTTCGCTAGTAGGGGAATTCAATCACTGGAATCCAGAGACTCATTTCTTTCAGAAGGGAGAGGATGGAGTGTTTCGATTGAGATTGCACTTGCGTCCCGGAGAATACCTGTACATGCTGGTGGCTGATGGAAAGTGGGTTCTGGACCCATTGAATCCGGACACCCGCTATCACAGGCACCTGGATGAAATGGTATCTTTCTTCAAAGTTTCGAATTGATATAGTTCGATGGTCAGGCCGGATTTCTCTATCCGGTCTCTTTTTACTTCTGGCATGCAAACCGGATCTGCCTCCAGAAGTGCGAAAAGCCCGGCAGGATCATCTGGTAGGTTCCAACCATCCCATAGAATTTCCTCACATTTCTGGAAGCTTCGGGGAATACAGATCCGGCGGCCGTTTCCACCACGGCCTGGATTATAAAACCTTCAATCGAAACGGTGTTCCCATAAAAGCTGTGGAGGATATGACAGTGGCCCGACTGTACACTTCCGAGGTAGGCTACGGCAACGGGCTGGTGCTGGCTTCTGCGGATGGTCGACATTTCACCTATGGACATATGTATGACTTCATGGGCCGCCATGCAGGTCTGGAATATTTGCGACTTGCATTGTTTTTAATGCATCCTACAAATCGGGCATCGGTCAATCTGCCAGGATACTTTTCTTTCAAGAGGGGCGACGTTATTGGCCGCAGTGGCGAAAGCGGATCCGGGGCGCCCCATTTGCATTTTGAAGTGGGCTCTGCGGGGTATTTTCGCAGCCCTCTGGAAGATCCAGAGCGAGCGATTCAGGATTTTACAGCTCCCACATTACTGAGATTGCATACCCGGACCAGGGCCTATCCACTGAAAAGGGTGGATCGAAAATATACTGAAGAAGGTCACACTATAGATTATTATACCCTGGCCAGTGCAACAGCGCTTCCTTCAGCAGATTATCGCATTGGGACTTACGATACCATGGCTGCATTGAATCGTAACGGTATTCATGGAATCCGATTCTATGCTCTGGATGATAAAAAGATTGATGCCGCACTAATTCAGTCGCTCCCTGAAGAAATCCAGGGAACACCAGAATACAGGATGGAGTTGAACGGTATTGCCTCATCTGAGCTTCGCACTGCGGATCGTTATTATGATCCAGAAAAGACAGCTATAGGGGATGAATACGTATACTATCTCTATGATACTCTCAGGCGAAATCGCAAGGAACTGGATTCCGGACTTTATCTCGTAGAGGTTCTGGACAGTTCCGGAAATAAGGCCAGGCTTCTTTTTCGCATAGGGGATGCATCTAAAGCTGACCTGGTTACGGAGAAGCCGGAACATCCACCGGAAGAAGCTGCAAGCACGGAAGAAGAGGATCCTCTATTAAAAGAGGCCAGTGTTCCGTTTCGCAATCTCAGTCCCTATGCTGGAGCAAGCTTTTCGCATAATGGCGAGGGTCTCAACCTTACGATTCAAATTCCAGGAGGAACTCAGCGAGGCCAGGCTAGAGCGCGCATTCTGGATAAGAAATGGATTCGTGCCATTCCGCCAGCCGGGGAGGGATTGGCCAGTTCAGGTGAGATTCGCGCCTTTGTATTTGATGCCCGGGATCTTGTGCTTTCCGGATATATGTATATTTCAGGTCAGATCGAAAAGAGATATCCGGATGAAGAGCTATACCTGTGGAATCCTTCCAGCGGAAAGTGGGACTGGGTGGGAAAACCCTATCAAGAAACTGAAACCAGAGCTCTCTATCGCCTGCGACTGAAACGAGGAGGTATCTTCGCAGTTTTCCGGGATGCCGGAGCTCCGGTGATCTATCCTTCTTTTGCCTGGCAGCGACCGGAAGATGATCTGGTTTCCGAATCCGACGATAAGAACCCGGTCCGATTGCTTCAATACGACATCTACGATAAAGAGTCCTGGATCGATCGAGAGACCACCGCTGTTTTTCTGGATGGTGTACCCCTGCGCTATGAATGGGCCGGCGACCGATCTCTTTTGAGAATACGCGTTCCAGAAAAATGGCTGGGAGAACATGGATCGTATCTTTCGATTCAGGTGAAGGACCTGGCGGGCAACCCCGCGGCTCCCTTCTTTGATGTTCTGATTCCGGCCGAGTAGATTCTTTCTTCTGCCACCAATCTCTATCTCAGAACCGTTTCTGGTTCCTTGTCCTGGCTATCGCTCCGGCCGCCTGGTTCCACTATGCTTCGGGGCTCGCCCAACGATCCGATGGATCTGGCGCTGTAAATCACCGGGCAATGCGGCCGTTCGTTCCGGGAATCTACTTGCATGATGGACCACCTTGCTGTGAAGCTGAGCAAATGAATTCGATCCTCTGGCCTCCCGATCATCCGGAAAAGAGTCAATTGTATGCTTTCGCAGAAAACATAGGCAGAAAATACAATGCAGATGTAGATCCCCTGGATTATGCCAGTATTCATCGCTGGTCTGTAAACAATCTGGAGGCGTTCTGGAAGGAGACGGCAGAATTCGTTAATCTTGAGTTCAGTAGGAATCCAGACAGCATTCTAATTCGCGGAGAAAAGAT
>JBHIXQ010000413.1:0-3382 GCA_041984705.1 Leptonemataceae bacterium
AATTACTCTAGAAATGAATCACCACCCCGATCCCAAAATGATTGATGACTCCTCCATATTCGTAGAACGGATTCTCAGGCGTAGGATTATACTTAAGTTGCATTCTCTGTTTCAGCTTCTGACTCTGAATGGAAATATCAATACCAATGGGATAGTTTAGATCTCCGCCACTGGGCCAGATCATATAGGTTGCACCGGCAGAATATATCTGACGATCGCTACCCATCCAGTTGGTACTTCCTGGCTGGTTCGGAACAGGTGTGGGTGCTCTGCGATAACCCAGTCTTGCCTGGAACCAGTCTGTCACTTCAAACTCCAGGGAAGCGCCCACCGATGTAGTGTCCGAAAGATAGATTTGTTCTGAATAGGTTCTTTTGGCGCGCGAAGTGCGAAATCCGCTCCAGAGCTCTCTTCGCACATCTACACAGAATAGAAAGGTCTCGAAGAGTCTATATCCGGCCCCGTAGCTAAGAGTTCTAGGCTGATAATGATCCAGCACAGCCAGGTCCAGATCCAGTTCCAGGCCCAGAAGTAAAGTGCGAGCCCGGGCATTTACAGGATCCAGCTCTACGGCCAGCTCTCTGCGATAGAATACTCCTACATAGATATCTTCATACACTCCGATCAAACCGTACTGTGCATTTGTGGCCGGCTCTACATCTACGATGATTTGCTGATCCGGCGTTACTGTGTTGGGAGAAATTTCTACGTCCTTCATCAGGATGGCCCCCTGTCCTCTGGCCAGGGCTGTGAAACCAATTCCAGCATAGAGGTGTTCTTTCCATAACTCTGCAGAAAGCGATGCGGCGATGTATGGGCGAGTGAGGCTTTTTCCATGCTGAAGGAAGCGATGCACCGTCGGATTTACATCGTTTATGGACAGAAGTTTTCCATTTCCAGGTAGATTTGCATAGAGGCCAAAGGCCACTTTTCGATCCACGTCATAGATTTGATCCAGGCGAAGGGAAAGCCCCAGACCAGCATAGGAATCATTCACATTCGTAGTGTCTTCATCGCTAAAGAGAAGATCTGGAGAGTAGGGAGTGTAGTTCAGTGAATGAGATGACCCGGTATAGTAGATTTGAAGCTCATGAAACTCCGCCGTTTTTTCTTTTCCCAGGGACTCTCCTCTGGAAGGCAGTGCAAGACCAGCAGGATTATAATACACTGCAGATACATCGTTTATTACAGCGGTTACCGCGCCGGCTCGGCCTGTGGTATACGGCGTGGCTCCATACACATCCGGGTAGCTATTCGCGAGCACTGATGTGCTGGTCGTAAACAAAGAGAAAAAAGAGAAGAGCGAAAGCGGCAGCACCCCGGCTGCCCGGATGCTACGGACGGCTTTCCGCAGATGGACCGCATCGCTCTTTTTATTTGCGCTGGCACGCAGTCCCGGGTAGGGCCTTGCTGTAGTCTGGACGAATTTCATTTTGTACTCAATAGACTGTTCAGCCATTCATAGGGGGTTCTGCTACTCTGTCCGCGGCTCTGATGATCTTCGAACCAATAGCTGCCAGGACCCGGTATTCGATGGCCCTGTTTCCGAATTTTCCACAGATAATCCAGTAGCTTGCCTGCTGCGAAAATCAATGAATGATTCCCATGGGTTTTATCCTGAACCATACCGGAGGAAAGGAATCTCTCCAGATCCAGGTAAATATCTTTCGATTTGAAGCCGTTTCGCATATCCGAGTTAAGATATTTGAAAAAGCCTCCTTCCATGGACAGGCCGGCCATGGCTCCTGCCAGATCGAAGAAATCGTCGCTGGTCTCCCGGAGTAGCTCCGGTAGCTGCACCTGAACGAATTCCGGAATCTCTGCAGCCGGGACTCCTGCATCACTGATGGCAGAAACAAATACTGTAAACAGGGCGGTGGTTTCGGAATCCGTAGGAGCTTCCTGACCCAGCATATTCACCATTCGCTGCAGACCGGCTGCCAGGGATGCGGAACTCTTCGCAGCCATCCATGTTCCTATGAGTTCTGTAACTGTGCGAACATATACCCAGTCGCTGTGGCCTGCATCTGAATCCAGTAGCGCCGAGTAGCTTCCCAGGAAATTTCCGAAATCTCGAATTGCATAGGAGACGTCCAGTTGAGTGGAGGATGGATTGTTTGAATCCAGGTTCTCTTCTGCCAGTAGATCTTCCAGGGCATTAAAGAACTCAATTCGAGCTACACCATGCGAAGCGCTGCCCAGTCCCCGGAGAAACTCACCTGTTGTTTCCAGAAATTCGCTGGATGCCAGCAACGAGATGGGTCCATCCTTGTACCTTCGTTCGCTTTCAATTGCGACGGATATCAGGCTGCGAAGGTTGGAATCCGGACTGTAGTCAGTGGCCGGAAGGGAAGGGCTTCTAATATTAAAAGCGGGTCCCGAGCCTTCGATTCTGTATTGAATTATCCCGGATAGTCCGGACTCTGGATCGGTGCCGCGGTAGATGTAGGGCCTGGCCAGCACATCGGCTACATCGCGAAGCAGTGCAAAGGCTCCCTGGGCACTGGAAGGGTCGGTTTTTTCTTCCAGAGTGCGCATGAGAGCTGGTTCTATGGGTAGCATCGCATTTCGCTCATCCCATTGAGAATCTACTTCATCTGGCTCCACAACTCCTGTAACCAGAAACCCCAGTCGTTCCAGCACGGCGGCATTGGAAGAAAGGGCAGCTGGTATAGCACCATGAAATTGCGATGGCGGTACCGGAAAGAGCAGGGAGTTATAGAGGATTTGATAGAGAGTGGCATCGGCGTAGCCAAAAGTATCTTCGCCGGTGAGTCCATAACCGTAGGCTTCCACGAAAATTGCATGGTCCCCGGGTTCATCTGACATCTGCAGAGTGAGAGTCATGTTTGTATTGTTGCGAATGCTGGTTGTTTGAAAATCCGGCTGCAGCCTGGTTCCCGAAATAGACCAGCGCCCGTTGTCATCGCTGTAGCACTGATTATCTGCCAGATTGCAATATGGGCGGGCCGCCACAAGTCCCATCAACCCGTTGGCCACCACATTAACAAAAACTGCATGTTGAATTCCGCTGGCCCCGAGCTTTGCATGCAGAGGGATTACAATTACAAATCTCTTTTTATACAGTAGCCATTGATAGTTTTTGTAAAGAGCTTCCAGATCGCTGTCCACAGCTCGTTCGCTCAGGGGGATGGCACTTTCGCTGATTTGAAAGGCAGTGCCGTTACCTGCAGGATCTTCGTAGCCGGAGGGAGCCACAAAATGATCCGTGTAAGTGCCGCCACCATGATACTGTCTAACTCGAACTCTAAATTCATCCGTTTGCCAGGAAGGCACATAGGTAAGGTCCGTGCCACCTGATGTGCGATACACGGTACCATCCATAGTCAGAACATCTCCGGAGACGTTAACTCGATTCTGA
>JBHIXQ010000414.1:0-3378 GCA_041984705.1 Leptonemataceae bacterium
GGATCCAGACATTGGACTCGGCAAACTCGGTGATCCCCAGCGGACATGTAGCTCTTCCCTTCAGCATTGCGCTGGCCTGTTTTATTGCACTCCAGCAAAGCGAGTCAAGCAACGCCCGCATCTTCTGGAGAAGAATGTCTTTTTTCTATCTTGCATGGGCGCTCTTGATATCGGCCTCCACATTACTCACCAGGCAACACTATATGGTGGATGTTCTGGCAGGTATTCTATTTGCAGTGCTGGTCTCCCTATTTGCTCCTTTTCCCGTGGCGAAGCGTTCAGGTCTGCAAAACTCCATCGCTTTGCCCTCTGTAGTTGCACTGGCCATTGAATGGGTTTTCATTTTTCTCATCTTGCTTGTTACCATCCGCTGGTGGTCCTGGTATACTGTAATTCCAGGGATGCTTTTTCTCGCCTCGCGGCAGCATGCTTTGCTGGTACTGTATCACGATGCTGTGCACTTCCTGATCGCCTCCAACAAACGCTTGAACGATTTTATTATCAATGCATGTGCGGGTGTGCCTCTTCAACTACCGGTGCATTTGTACAGAGCTTTGCATCTAAGTCATCATAAGGACCTGGGCACCGATGCAGATCCAGAAAAGGTGCTCTTATACCGCGATCAGCCCTGGGATTACCGGCCACTGAACACTACCGCTCTGCTGCATCAATTGGCCGGGGATTTATTTGTAATCAATTCGCTTCGCATGGTCTGGAGATACCTTGGAGAACTGCGTAGCCAGCATAGATTGAAATTGACAGAAATGCGATTCTATCCTGAACTCCTGTTGATGTTACTGCTATTCTGGATCTCTGTTGCCATAGCCTGGTATTTCGCACCGGAAACTACTCTAAAGGTTCTTGTAATCTGGTTTGGCTCTTATTTTACTTTCACTCAACTCCTACAAAAGATTCGCAGCTTTGCAGAGCACACCAGCGCCGATGATGACCCGGAGCTGGCCTGTAGCTGGTCTGCCGGATGGTTGGGACGAATCTTTATCTGGCCTTATAATATAAACTATCACCGAGAGCATCATAAATATGCAGGAATTCCCTGGTACAGACTGCCGGAAGTGTTTGCCGGCACCGAGCAACGAAACGGGAATCAACTAATCGAACATCTCTGGAAAGGAAACCGGGCATGAGAGTAGAAGAAAAAATTGCAGGACAGGATATGGTGCCTGCGCTGGAACCAATTTCAGAAAGGCGAGTACGATATGGAGCCATGAATCTAATGGTGGTGCTGGCTCAGCTAGCCGGATGGATACTGCTACTTTCAATCATTAATCATTCAGAGATTCATATTTCACTTCGCATAGCAGCAGTGCTTCTGTTCTGTCTTCTATTGCAGGGCGTTTTTTCTATGATGCATGAGTACTGTCATTATAATGCACACCAGAATCGAAAGCTCAACTACTTCATTGGCTGGGTATCCTCCACTTTGTTTGGAACCATTCCCACACTGGTGCGAGTTCAGCACTGGGGCCATCATCGCAGAAATCGCACGGAGCCAGAACGAGGAGAATTTATCCATGCGGGAGAGCGAGCCTGGGTAAAATTTATTCGCTACTACTCCGCCATTCTTGGAGGGCTCTGGCTGGTTACATTTCTATTCCCCATCATCGTAGTATTCCTTCCTTACTCGGTTGCGAAATGGATGACTTCCGATGAGGAATTCAATACCTATTCTGCTGCATTCAATGATTTTAAACCCCGGGACTGGTTGCACATGCGACTGGAGAGCCTTTTTTTCTATGTATTCTGGATTTCGTTGGGCATCTGGGACCCGTGGCACTGGCAAACTCTGGTCATCGCTTACGCATCTTTCGCATTTACCTGGTCCAATCTGCAATGGGTGTTTCACATCAATACACCCATCCATGTAATTGAAGGGGCATACAATTTACGAGCTCCATGGCTGGTACGGGTTGGCATGCTGAACTTTAATTACAATCTCACTCATCATCGAAAGCCTCACATCCCCTGGCAGGAGTTGTATCGACGAAGCGATCAAAAAGAAACCCAGCCCCTGTGGTATCGATACGCTCTAGTATTTCGTCCGCCGGTACGATTCCCGGAAGACACCAGCGTACTGGAAAAGCATTATTTCTAATGAGGGAACCGGGCCAGTGGCATCCCGCAGGATTCCAGGATTACAAGCACTACTTTCCGACCACTCCGGAACTGAACATATCGGCAGATCGGATCCTCAATCAGAGATTCATAGATACCTGGGATAGATCCAGCCAGGAGATCCAGGATGATCTTCGCTCCTGGAGCGGCGAAACTACTATTGTCTTTGTTCGCGGATTCCTGGGATCGTTCATGCCCGGAAACCTGGTCAAACCATGCAGGCGAATGCAGGATCTGGGTTTCGATGCTATTATAGCACGGACTGATTCCGGCGGAAGCTCTCTCAAGAACGCCGTCAAAATTCGCAAACAACTTTTGAGTCGTAGCAATCGCAGACATATTCTATTCTGCGGTCATAGTCGTGGCGCCCTGGAATGCCTGTGGGCCCTGAAAGATTCCCCTGACCTGTCAACTCGGTGTCAGGGGGTAATCATGTCGCAGACCGCCTACGGCCCATCTGCCATTATTGATAGCATGCTTTTTGGGATGCATTCAGGAGAAGACCAGACCATCGGACGAAAACTGAAAGATAAGATTCAAGCTCTGGGACTTTTCATCGTGGGCGCATCTACCGGTGGCAAAGAACTGGGATCTGCGAAATGGAGCTCCCTGACCTCGCAGGTAGATTCCATGGAATGGCCCTTTTCTGTCATCCAGTGTGCTTCCTGGTCCACCAGGCCCACGACCTGGCTGGACTCCTGGCATGAAAGACTGGGAGAGATCTGTCCCGGTCGCGCCCACGATGGACAATTCTATCTGGACGATCTAATATGGCCGAAAATACCTCACGTTCTGCTTCCTCAGATCGATCATGCCCAACCGGCTGTAGGCGGTTATGGATTTGATCCAGTAAAATACTGGCAAACCATGGTTCATTTGACCTTGAGTGCTGTTGCATCGAAGCATTATGGATCTTGAGATAATCCAGTAACGCTCCTTAAAAGGATTCTATAATTCTCTGTTCTTGATCCTGCATGCACTCGGTTTGCGCAACTCGGTCGCAAAGCTCAAAGCAGCGTTCCTACCGCAGTAATGGATGGCTCTAATAGTCGATTGAGTCCAGAAGCGATGGCAAATCCTTATGATCTTTAGCCTTCCACAGAGGCGGATTGGAACAGGTGGCAGCCAGCAATGTTTGAATCCAGGAGGCTCTCCAGCCCTGCTTCAAGCTCATCCAGCGATAACCCACCGCAATGGATGCAGTTTTATTATGGACCTGGTGCCATGCGAAAGAAGGAACAAAAA
>JBHIXQ010000415.1:0-3374 GCA_041984705.1 Leptonemataceae bacterium
GCTGGATGCAATTTCCTGATTTCCGGCATCACCCTGGGCTGGCTTTGTGGAAGCTTTCTCTTCAGTGTCGGCACTGTTCTGGTCAGATGCCTTTTCATCCTCGGATGCAAGGTGTCTTTCCCTTACCGGCGGAGTAGCCACAGCCACTTGATCTCGTTCAGAGCTCCGAGCATTATCTCCGGAATCAGGAGATGATTCTTCAGCTTCCGCCATCATTCGCGGGCCGTCTGAAGCTTCTTCAGAGGATTCTGCAGCCGATTCTTTTGCGTTCTCTTCCAGCGCAGTTTGAGAAATCTCTGTGCTCGGATTGTAAAGCAGGATGGCCAGAACAATAGCCGCAGCTGCAGCCAGGCCACCGCCAGCATACAATGGAATTCCGGGGGAGAGGAATCCTTTCAGACTATCTATAAAGCCGGCACCTGCCGGATCCTTGCTGGAGCCAGGCAGTCCTTCTGCCTCCAGTCGGTTCAAAAGCATCTTCGAGAACTGATCGTCGGAGTACAGAGGTGCGGGAGCCTTTTTGGACAGGCTGTCAAATGTAGAACGCAGAGACTGGTCCATACTCTTTTCCATAGCCAGGGCCTTGCGATCCGCATCGTTCATTCCGGCATATTGATCTGCCGGGACTTCCCGTTCTGGCTCCTGCAGATACTCATCTATTTTATTGCGCTTGTTCAAAAAACTCCGTTCCTTTGCCGTCTTGCAGGATTGCTCTTTTTAGAAGCTCCCTTGCTTTGAACAGTCGGCTCTTCACCGTCCCTACCTGAATCTTCAGAACCGAAGCTATCTCCTGGTAAGAAAGGTCATCAAAGTATCTCATCACCAGGATCTCGCGGTATCGCTTATCCAGAGTGTTGATTTGCTGAATTAGATAAGTAGACTCCGTGGAAAGTTCGAGATTTTTTTCAAGATCGATGCGATCGTCATGAATCATAAACGCAACTGCGTCCAGGGAGTCTGACGGAGCGTTCTTTTTGCTCCGATGAAAGTCCCTGCACTTGTTTACGACGATTCTATATAGCCATGTATAGATGCCGCTCTCTCCACGAAAGGATTTCAGGGCTCGATAGGCAGTAACCAGAGCTTCTTGAAGTATATCCTCTGCATCCTGGGGATTACCCAGCATGGAAACAGCCTTCCGGATGAGTCTGGATCTGTAAGGCGATACCAGTTCCATAAAGGCGCGCTGGTCGCCCTTGAGGGTTTCTTCTATCAGGCCCTTTTCCGAAGCCCGCTCGGACATGCTACTTCTCCGCTCCGGATGCCGATTCCGAAGTGTTTTCCTGAGGAGCAAAGCCAATGGTTACAACCAGGATCAAAATACCTACTACAATGAGACTATCTGCCAGGTTGAAGATAGGCCAGGACTCCCAGGCAAGCCACTTTAGCAGAAATACATCCTGGAACTGATCCAGTCCAAACCAGATGCATTCTACGAAGTCTACAACTCCGCTCACATGTCCTTTTTGAGGCCCAAAGCTGAAAACCCACTCCCTGGTTTCCAGACTCTTCACAAATAACTTGTCGATGAGATTGCCTGTGGCCCCGGAGAATACAAAAAGCCAGGCCAGAGGATGTCCGGCTCCGTAGGTGAGCCATCGATAGAAGAATAGAAAGACTATAGCGCCGGCCGTAAGGAAGATTCCCAGAACGGGAGCCGATGGACCACTTCCAAATAAAAATCGATCGTTGAATACCAGTCGAAGACGGATATACTTTCCGTTGTCTCCCCAGATGGACACATAGTTGGTCTCATCGGTTTCAGCCGGCATTCCTTGATTTGTGAATACTCCGGCCTCCATTCTCTGGGTAGCGGACAGACCAAAATTCAAGCTTTCGGTAATTGCTTTCTTACTGACCAGGTCAGCAGTCACAAGTGCGACAAAAAAGCAGATCCAGACAACCGGGTAAGCCTTTAAAAAGGGGACGGGGAAACTCAGAATCTTTTTCATGAAATCAGCGCCCATTGATACAGGCAATCACCACACCGTCAAGCCCGTAGCGACCGTCCATTGGGAACCAGAAGACAGTTCTCGGACGGATGGCCGGTCTCTGTAATCTGGCCGGAGTTTTCCTCTTGCCCGACCAGCAGCAACGGCAATTCTGGTGGGCGCAGCAGATTTTCGCCTGAATGCGGAAGCCTGTCCCGGAAACCAGACCTGGTTCCGGTTTTAATAGACCTGAACTCAGAGAATCTGAGCTTGTCACAATACAGGATTTCATCAAACCATGGAAGCAACGGAAAGCCAGCAAACCTACACCCAGGATCCCATGACCACCCTGGAAACACTGGAGGGATTCGAGCGGCAATATACTCAGATTCCCATTGAAGCCATCATCAAGCAGGATGTGCTCAGGCTGGGGGTCCATTTCGATGAAAAGTCTCTGGAGAAAGGGGACTACAAGACCAAGGATTACTTCATTTTTACCTTCGATCATATCCCTCTCCAGGAGCAAAGTGACACTGTACGATTCCGGGCACCGGAAGAGATTCGAGTTTCTGGCGGACATTTTGGCCTTGAACCTACGGTTATCAGCGTTCGCCTGGACCATCGTTCCCCCTATCAGGTCCGGTTTACGGAGCAAGGACCTGCGCTCTATCTGAATGACACGAACCTGGGATCTGTGGAATTTCCGCCCATTCCGGACTGGTATCGCCATCGCACGGAAAGTGGGAAGTCCCCGGGGGAAATCGCACCGGTGATTGAATGGGGCTACCTGCTCTACCTCACTGTTTTTCGAAACTGCCAGTACTTTGGCAAAGACGAAGAATGCGCCTTCTGCGACATCAATCATAACTGGCGGCAGCAAAAAATGGCCGGCCGGCCTTATACAGGCATTAAATCTGTGGAGGAGATGCTGGAGGTATTAAGCTGGGTGGATCAGGAGGACCAGATTGCCAAGGTCTATACTATCACCGGTGGCTCGGTCCTCACCAATCTGAAAAAGAAGAATGAAACGGACTTCTATTTCGAATATGCCGAGGCCATAGAGAAACGATTTCCAGGCCGATGGATGGGCAAGATGGTTACCCAGGCCTGGGAAAAAGAAGAGCTATGGCGCTTCAAGGAAGTGGGAATCCAGGTGTATCATCCAAACTATGAAATCTGGGACAAGAAGATGTTTCCTCATATCTGTCCTGGCAAGGAAAGATTCATCGGGCGCGAAAACTGGATTCGCAGGATCATTGAATCCGTAGATGTATTCGGCCCTTCCCATGTGATTCCCAACTTTGTGGGCGGCGTAGAACTGGCCAAACCGTACGGTTACGACAAAGTAGAAGATGCTGTTGCTTCCACGGCCGAAGGACTGGACTACTTTATGAGTCATGGAGTGGTGCCCAGGTTCACTACCTGGTGTCCGGAACCGTACAC
>JBHIXQ010000416.1:0-313 GCA_041984705.1 Leptonemataceae bacterium
CCAAATTTTAAACGATAATCCATACAGAGCCGGGCCACTCGAAATACTGCTTCTGGATCATCGCCATTTACATGGAAGATAGGAATTTGAAATCCTTTGGCCAGGTCCGTGGCAAATGCCGTGGATCTCGATTCCGAGGGAACGGTAGTAAAACCGATCTGGTTGTTTACGATGATATGCAGACAGCCTCCCAGACGATATCCCTGAAGATTCATGAAGTTCAGGGATTCAGCGACAACGCCCTGCCCTATAAAAGCTGCATCGCCGTGAATTAAGACCGGCAGATACTTCTTTCGGTCCGTATCCCGATTTA
>JBHIXQ010000416.1:323-3135 GCA_041984705.1 Leptonemataceae bacterium
CTGGATCCACCGCTTCCAGATGACTGGGATTGAATAAAAGGGAAAGGGCCACTTCGCGGCCGCTTCTGGTCATTTTTCGATTGGAATGACCCAGGTGATACTTTACGTCTGCATAATCCAGGGTATCGGGATTATAGTTTTCATCAAATTCAGCGAAGATGAGTCCGGCCGGTTTTTCCAGGACATTGACCAGAACATTCAGCCTGCCCCGGTGGGCCATGCCGATGACCATTCCCTCCAGGCCGGTTTCGCCTCCGTGCTCAATGGCCGTATCCAGGAGAGGAATCAAGGATTCCCCGCCTTCCATGCTGAATCGCTTCTTACCAACATACTTGGTGGCCAGGAATCTTTCAAAATGCTCGGCCTGATAAACCTTTTCGTAGAGTCGCAGTTTTGTATACTTATCCAGAGGTGCGTTAAACTCAGGGGATTCTATCTTTTCCTGTAGCCATGTCCTTTCTGCCCGATTCCGAATGTAGTAATGTTCGCATCCGATGGAGCCGCAATATATACTTTCGTATTTCTCGATGATTTCCTTTAGAGGCCTGGCACCCAGGGAAGGCAGGCCGGATTCGAATTGCTCGTTTAGATCCGCTTCAGATAGTCCATACAGGGATAGATCCAGTCTGCTATGGTCCGGCTTCACAATGCCCAGAGGATCGAGTTTGGATGCCAGATACCCCTGCCTTCTATATTCCAGCACCAGTTGCTGTACAGATTGAGCCTTTCTTCTTTCGCCGGCAATGGCCGAGCGTCCCAGAGAAGAAGGAGCCGCGCCTGAGCCGTTCGAACCGGCTCGGGAGGCACCCAGATCCTCGAAGAAGCGAGCCCAGTCGGATCCCACAGATGCAGGATCATTCAAATACCGTTCATACAGTTCTTCCAGTTGCCTGGCCTGATCGCCGTAGAGAATAGAGCTATTCATACCTTTCAAAGAAAGGCTACGTGCTCCAAGTAAAGAGGAAATTCATTTTTAACTCGATGGAGGTACAGGCCCCTCCCAGCCAAGTATCCAGACTGTATCCTGCATTCCATTGTTACGGGCTCCGATGCCTGTGCCCAGTTCTGAATCCGTATTCTGCGAGGGATGATCGGATATAATCAATCGATAGAGCCCTGTATAGGCAGGGCCCATTAAACATTTTCCATGCTCTTCGTCAAAGCGAGCCCCATGAACTCTGCATATGATCATCCCATCCAGGTCGAAGAATTTACCGTCATCCAGATCCATGGGCAATCGAACATGGCCGCATCGATTAAAAAAGCCCGTTAGCTTTCCTTTGATTCGATACAGGAATGCCTGGTCTTCATGATCCCCATTGGGTGGTTCAGGCAGATTTACTGTCAGAGCCAGGGGATGGTCCGGCACCGGCTCCTGCACCGGCACCGCTTGTTGATATATATGCTTGCGCACTATCGATTTAGATACTGCTTGCAGTCCGTGGAGATGGCGGCCATATCTTCGATCATCGGAACAAAAAGAAAAGGCGATGGAAGCCGCTTACCCTCATCGATAATTGCAAGACCCTCTTCGCTTCTGGCGAAACGAAATCCCTGAGGGCTTACGAAAGGAGGGACGCGAACCATGTCAAAGCATGCAGGAAATCTTTGAGCTTCCCTGCTTTCTCCTGTAGAGGCCTCTAATTCAAGAACCACCGCAGGCAATCTCGCATACACTCGATCCATTCCATTCCCCCAGGTGAGCTCCGGTAATCCGGGGGCCCCTTCAAACGGAAAGGACCCTTCGGAAAGAAGCACTGGATCCTTGTGCACGGTAGCGCCCGCCAGGGAATAGAAGGCATAGTGAATCTCTCCCCCTGGCTCAGAGGGATCGGCATCGCTTGTAAAAATTGCCAGAGTGCGACCGTCTGGAGTGACAAACAATCCCTGGATCTGTCTTTCTGGTTCAATCAGTGTACGACCGGTAGCAGATTTGAGGTCCGAAGAAACATTGATTGCATACACTTCCCTGGTTCCGGCACCCAGCTCATCGGAAGTGCCCCGCTGCATTACAAATCCCCGGGAATAAGGATAAAAGGATTCCGCAGGCACCCAGCCCTCGAATGTAATGAGGGACCGGGATTCCTCTACCTGACCATTGCGAACTGCATGCAGAATGATTTCAGTGCTGTAGTTTCGATTTACCGCGGCCTGACTCCAGGGGTTCCAGGACATCCTCGTTTCGAAGTGCAGCAACACTTCGTAGACACGGTTGGTGTTGGCCCAGCGAGCATCTACGCTCTGGGACACAGGCTTCCAGAACAGCACACTGCAGGATGCGCTGAATAGTAGAATCTGGGATAGTAAAATTGTAACGAATATTCTATTGATTTTGCCAATCATGAAAGGCCCTGACCTGATATTCCAGGATAGAGGACGGGATATCACAGGGAAGGCAGAAATCAATCAAAACTGAAGTCCGTTTCGGAAGGCCTGGTGGCTGGATTTTCACAGATTTACCGGATTGAAGAAGGAGTCCGCGGAATCCAGCGGTCCGGGTTCAGGAAATCCGGAGGCTCGGGTAAAGAAAAAGCCGGACCCGAGGGCCCGGCTATGTGGCTTCCTATTCAAATTGGAAGCCATCTTGAATTAGCTTTCAGCTTATCGACGGTTGTAGTCGCTATTGGCATCTCTGTGGGAATGTCCACTTCCACCGCGATAAACAGTGTAGTAAGGACTCCAGCGATAGCTATAGTCTTTACAGGTCTTGAGCCACAGAAATCCGCAACGATAGGATCTAACAAGTCGGCTATTGCCACGAGTACAGGAGACCTTGACACTCTTCACTGTGTTTACGTTACAAAGGCTATGG
>JBHIXQ010000416.1:3145-3363 GCA_041984705.1 Leptonemataceae bacterium
AGTGGTATAGTAGGTTCTTCCTCTGGACTGATAGTGATTGAATCCGTTTCTTGCGCCTCTGGTGCTTACGGACTGATCCAGTTCGCCACCCAGTGTATCGAATCCCAGCCATCCCAGATATCTTGTGGATATGTCGGCCAATTCGGATCCACCGGCTGCGCTGGCCATTAACTGAATCCTTCGGATGTTTAATCCGCCCGGGTTATTCAGCCCAAAAT
>JBHIXQ010000417.1:0-3361 GCA_041984705.1 Leptonemataceae bacterium
CTGTCGCTTACACACAGAGAACCACGAGATTCGAGACCCAGTTTGGTGAAGTACAGTACATTCGCGATAAAACCATTTTTGAAGGAAAGTGTTGTAAATTCTTGATCAAATTTCCATTTTATCGAGAATCGACTGTAACTTCTCCGCTCGGGTTTGTTGTGGTCGTCTCAACCGGATCGCTAGAGATCGTCTGAAAAAGTTGGTGGAGTAAGTCTGGATTTCGGTTCTTCTATCTGTGCTATATACCATTGTGATGGGCCTTACTCTGGCAGGAATATTGCCAGGCTCGGAAGGAAGCTTTTCTTCCATAGGCGGAGTTCGATCACTTTTCGAATCCGACTACGCTCTTCTAGCCGGATGGGTGCACTACCTGGCATTTGATCTGTTTGTAGGCACTCAGATCATGAAAGCTGCCAGACCTCATGGTGTATCCATTCTGATTCTGCTCCCCATCTGGTTTTTCACATTTATGTTCGGGCCAGTGGGCTATTTGCTCTGGCGAATTCTGCGCCCTCTGGTTATTAAGGCGGACAATGAGGTGACAGCATGATTGCGGCCGAAAGCAGAGCGATGGCGGGATCGCCTGTGGTCGATGTTCTGAGAGCCAATTCCTGGGCTACCTGGACCGGTATTCTACATGCGGTCTTATTTGTCAGTTTCCTGGTTCTTTCCCTGCTAGATCATCGCACAGTGGATGGGGTGGATAATTGGTACAAACCCATGAAGTTCGCACTGTCCATTTCCATCTTTGCTTTTACTCTTCCCTTTCTAACCAGACCCCTTATGTCTTTGAAAGGAATTCCAGGCTGGCGATCTCCCCTGATCCTTTCACGAATTATCTGCCTTATGCTCTGGGGAGAAATGATACTGATCAGTTTTCAGGCGGCCAGAGGAGTAAAGTCTCACTTCAATATCGAATCGGCATTGGGAGGAGCCATTTATTCGGCCATGGGATTGATGATTCTGGTTTCTACCATTGCAACGGCGATGATGGTCCTGCCGTATTTTCGCAGAGCAAAGGAACTGAATCTTGGGCCGTCCATAATCCAGGGGATTCGCTTTGGCTCGGCGCTCTTTCTTCTGGGTAGTCTTGCCGGCGGAATCATGTCTTCCATGCTGACCCATAGCGTAGGTGATCCGGGGATGCATCGAATTCCTTTTCTGGGATGGAGTACCAGCGCAGGAGATATTCGAGCAGTGCATTTTTTTGGTCTGCACGCAATTCAAGTCCTACCATTGATTGGTTGGCTGGGCCGGGAGCGTAGCTGGACCTCGAGCTGGATAAGTGGAATCAACTGGTTCTATTCGGCAGTATTCCTGGTGATTACAGTCCTGACTGCAGCAGGCCTTTCAGTAGTTTACTGGATGTGAAAGAGCCTGACCGGACGGGCCGCCCGGGACCCCAAGGCGGCAGAAAAAATTTGCCCCTTCTGACGCTTTATTGGGACTATGGAGTATGCAGGACAAACCTGAACTGGTTGAAAAACTCAAATCCCTCAGGCCCAGAATGTATCACTGGGCCTGGAGTATATTGAGGGACGAATATCTGGCTGAAGATGCTGTTCAGGAAGCTTTGCTGGAGTTTAGCGACTATTTTGATAAGATCCGCCAATCCGGCGCAGAACCGTCCATCGCTCGTCGAATGGTGATCAAAGCTGCGGACCGTATCATTCGAAAAGACCGGGAGGTGGCCGGTATTCCCGACATCGAGCAAAAACCGGGCTCACCGGAGCTGGGATGGACCCTGCGCGAAATTCTTCAGTCCCTGAGCGAAGAGGAGCGGGAGCTTTTTCGAATGCGATTTGAGCAGAAACAGACGCTGGAGTCAATTTCCGAGAGTCTGGGGATTTCCTGGATGCAGTCCAGATATAGAGTGCGTCAGCTTCAAGCACGGCTAAGGATATCGATGGAAAGGGCAGGGTTCGGACCTGCTGACCTGGAGATGTGCGCATGAAAAATCAGCACAATGGTTTGAAGCAGCCAGGCCTGGCCCGGGAAACTACTGCGAAAGAGGGTCCGGAAAAGGAGAATCCGGAAAACAGCTCTGTATCCCGTACGATTGCCACCTGGGCCCTGGATTCTCGCAGACTTTATCTCTGGGGGCCCGTGGATGATAACAGCGCCCGCCAGATTGTAGAGGGACTGCACTATCTTTCCGAACGGTCCAGCGAAGAAATTCTGTTCTTTATACATAGTCCCGGAGGAGCCACTCATTCCGGTATGGCGATTCTGGATTCCATGCGTATTGTGGACTGTGATGTGCGTACAGTCTGTCTGGGGCTGGCAGCAAGCTTTGGTGCCTTACTTCTCATGGCCGGCACCAGAGGAAAAAGGCATTGTCTGCCCAACAGCAAGATTATGATTCACCAGCCTCATGTTACCGGGCAGTATCAATCCGTGGCCACGGATCTAAGGATCTTTGCAGATTCGGTGACTCGAGAAAGAGATGAAATCGATGCCATGATTGCGGAGTTTACAGGCCAGCCCCTGGATTCGGTGCAGAAAGACACAGACCGAGATCGATGGATTTATGCTCAGGAAGCTGTAAACTACGGAATTGTAGATTCTGTGATCCGTAGCCCCGGTTTTAACGGAAATTGAGCAACGGAATTATTCTGCCGCCGGATCCACAGTGACGTAGAATACCAGGAACTCTCCGGTTTCCACAATATCATCCAGATCCGCATCCCGGAAGAAGAGCATCGCAAATGTTGCCTTCTCTTTTCCCAGAGGGGTCACGGATTCAGTGTCCATCCTGGCAATGGAATAGATGTCCCACCTCATTTCATAGAGATGTGGACCGAGCACTCTCTGGATTGAAAGACGCTGCTCAATGGGCTCGCCTTCCACATTCAAGATTAGATAGTGCATACCGCCTTCGGTCAAAAAGAGGGTATCGTAGCGCATGGACATATCGGTGGCCATACTCCAGCCCGCGCCCAGATAGGATGTATCTCCAATTTCAAAAGGAGGAGTGACAATGTTCTCAATGAAATCCGCATTTTCGGACGCCATGACTCTGGCTGCTGAATACCGATCACAGAATAGATCGTAGTCAGCCATATTGAATAAAAGAGCGAACCTGGTATCCGAAATGGTAATGTGGCTTCCTGGTTTTACTGGAATTACTTCATTTCCGTGCACTAGCTTGAGCGAAAGCTCTCTATGATAGGTTGAGGCCAGAGCCGGGTCTTTGCAAGGCTCTTCTTTCAGTGTTAGCTCTTTATGGGCGGCATCCCCTTCCTTCTCCAGGGGTATAGCCTGCTGCACAAATTGGAACAAGGAGCAACCCGGAAAAAAAAGAGCAGTAGCCAACGTAACAATCAGCAACAGGATTCGAGAGCCTGATAGACCCCCTCGG